>NZ_LZHB01000032.1:0-898 GCF_001690345.1 Gilliamella sp. Gris3-2 | reverse complement strand
TTTTGTTTGAAAATGTGTTGCCATTCCAACTGAAAAAATCATGAGGCATTAAATAATATGACGCCTATTGAATACAAAACACAAAAACAACTAGCATGATTTTCTACGTTAGTTTTGTATTAAAAATGAGATAATCACACATCAGCTAGTTGTAAACTATTAAAGTTATGAAACAGGATTAATTTTATGCCGGCATTATTTGAATATTCAAATATATCAAACACTGTACTCAATATATTAGATAAAAAAGGATACCGAATTTGGTATGACGAAAAGTTAAAAATGTACTGTACTGAAAAGAACGGTTGGGATTTTATGGCCGATTCACCATCAGGTTTGTTAGGTTTAATTAGCATTTATGAATTTAAAAAACCAGCTATATATAAAGAATATTGGTGGAAAGATGATGATAAAAACTTACTAAACAATTTAAGAAAGAAACCTAAATACATATCAGTTATAGATAAAAATATAAGATAGGTTAAGGTTAAGTTACTAAAAATAAAGCAAAAGCAACTAAGTGATTTTTTTCATATCATAAGATAATAATATAAAAGCAAAAAGCCCAGCATGACTGCTGGGCTATATATTTAAAAGTCTGGCGGCACCCTACTCTCACATGGGTAATACCCACACTACCATCGGCACTACGGCGTTTCACTTCTGAGTTCGGCATGGGGTCAGGTGGGACCACCGCGCTATTACCGCCAGACATATCCTGTACTCTCTTTCTTAATTGCTGTCCATTATCTCATATCAACAACAATCACTCAATTCGGAACAAACTGTTTTTTCAATCTCTATTCTCTTTTCGATGATTTTCTCATCTAGTAATAACTTCTGCGTAACCCAAAACAACTCCGAGTTGTAAGGTTAAGACTCTCGGTTCATTAGTATC
>NZ_LZHB01000031.1:0-12101 GCF_001690345.1 Gilliamella sp. Gris3-2 | reverse complement strand
CCAAAACCGCCTTGACACAGGCACAATCAGCTTTAGTGATATCGAAAACAAAGCGGACTACCAAGTCAGTAGTAGCAGTGCAGGGGTAAGCTCTAGCGGCATGCCATCGATGCCAACCAGTCGCAATAAAAACGAAAGCGAACAATCGACGACGCATTCAGCGGTATCGGAAGGGACGATAATTATCCGCAATAAGGATGACCAAAAACAAGATATCAACGAATTAAGTCATGATACTGAACAGGCGAATAACGAGCTCAAACACATTTTTAACAAACAAAAAGAGCAAGACATCATCGACCAAACGCAGTTAGTGAGTGAAATTGGTGGTGAAACGTTAACGATGCTTAATCATATTGACCGGATAAGAGCTGAATCCAAGGCAAAAGAAGCGGTAGAAAAAGAACAAGAAAAAGCCGCAGACAAAGGCATCGTTTTAACCGACGAGCAGCAACAAAAAATCTACGAAGACGCCTACAAAGAATCGATGAACCAAGGCATGTCAGCGATGGGCAGTGACACCCGTCAAGGCATTGACATGGCGGTTAGTATCATCAACGGCTTAATCAGTGGCGACATGGCAGGGGCAGCCGCAGGGGCACTCGCGCCGAAGATAGCAACTATTATAAAACAGCATACGGAAGGTGATATAGTTGCCAATACCGTCAGCCATGCGATACTCGGTGCGGTGGTAGCCGAGCTGCAAGGCAACTCAGCTCTAGTGGGTGGCTTAGGTGCTGCAGCTAGTGAACGCGGTGCTGAAGTGATTGCGGGCATACTTTACCCTGATAAAGACATCAAAGACCTAAGCCAAGAAGAAAGACAACAAATCAGCGCCCTATCACAACTAGCAACAGGTCTTGCGATAGCCGCTAGCGGTGGTGATATCCAAGATGTGAATACTGGCGTTGCTGCGGGGAAAAATGCGGTTGAGAATAATTATTTTGGTCAAGCGATTGTAAATGCTGCTAAATCACAATGTGACGGAAATAAAGATTGTGAAGATAAACTCATCAAGGAAGGAATAGATAGTTATAATGAAACTATAATAGAATATGGTACACCACAGGTTATTGCGATCGGTGCAGTTATTGCTGCACCAATAGTAGAGCCAGCCATTGTTGCTTGTTCAGCCAATCCAGTATTATGCGCAAACCAAGTTGCAACATGGTTAATTGAAACTGTTGGATTTGAAGGTAACCCAGCGATGGGATTGGGAATGACAGCAAGTGTATACGTTAATTCTTTGAGTAAAGCGGAATTAAACGAACTTGCTGCTATAATGACATTAGAAAAAAATAAGTTAATAAAAAATTCATCCCCTTTAATAGATGAACTAAAGGTTACTCTTAGTGAAGACAGTGCCCATAAACTTGTTTACGATAAAGCTACTAATAGCATAATTAAGCAAGGTAAAGCTGGAAAGGGGACGACGGGGCAGATGATTCCGGATTTACCTAAAACAAGAGAGAAGCTCTATGAAGATCTAAAATCTAAAGGATTTACTAGTAATGGGCAATCACAGGGAGGCTACGAAACATGGAAAGGTCCAGATGGTGTCACTGTAACCATCAAGCCAACAGGTGAAGTTATTAGAACGCAAAGAGTATGGAAATCAGATAGATCAGGTAAATACTCTGAGCGACAAGATTACTTTGGTAATAGGCTTCCGGATCAATCACATTCAACTGGACATTTTGTGGAGTAAATTATGAAATTTGAAGATGTAAGTCTTGGAACTATAAATTTTAGTAATTTTGGGAGTGATCTTATTTTTGATATATGGAGTACTTATGATGGGCATTCTTTGGGAAAAATTCATTGCAAAAATGTGAAGGAATTTGAATGTAAAAATATGCTTGATGGTGAAGAGTTATTTGGTTCTTATATCGCACTCGTGAAAATAGAATCAAAAACTTTAATAATGGAGTCTGGAGAAGTGTGGATTAAGGTAATTAGCAATGAAATAACTTCCACTTTGTAGATTAATAATTTCCAGTTAACCAGTAGAAAGTTTGTTTTTAAGTTACAAGTATTGAATAGCAAGTACAATAAACCTATTTTATCCAACCTTAATAGTGAGTGTTGGGGGGGAGGATGGGGCGGGCTTCATACATTGTGGTACGTAACCCACGGTGTAAAATCGCTTGTTGGATTGTGGCGCCGGTGCTTTGTCTGTGGTTGATTTTGCTTGGAATGTATCTTAACCTGACAATCCTAACGTATATTATTGTATTCGTTATTAAAAAAAGTGACAGTTAATTCTGTCACTAAATTCTATAATTAATTTTTTAATTACTAATTTTGGCTTAGCATACACTTTAGCCATTATTATTTGTATGCGCCATTGTAGTAAATAAAACCTACTTGTTGCATTTCTTATTGTGTCATATATCCCTCTATTCAAAACATAAAAAATACATTAAGTCACTATTTTTACTTACAAAAAACCGGTTAGAAAAGGTGTTGATTTTATTTAATTTTTTGTTATTTTTTGTGCTAACCGTGGCAGTGATAGCCTCGGAAGCCGAGGACAAGAGCCAAACGGCACAATCAGCTTTAGTGATATCGAAAACAAAGCGGACTACCAAGTCAGTAGCAGCAGTGCAGGGGTAAGCTCTAGCGGCATGCCATCGATGCCAACCAGTCGCAATAAAAACGAAAGCGAGCATTCGACGACGCATTCAGCGGTATCGGAAGGGACGATAATTATCCGCAATAAGGATAACCAAAAACAAGATATCAACGAATTAAGTCATGATACTGAGCAGGCGAATAACGAGCTCAAACACATCTTTAACAAACAAAAAGAGCAAGACATCATCGACCAAACGCAGTTAGTGAGTGAAATTGGTGGTGAAACGTTAACGATGCTTAATCATATTGACCGGATAAAAGCCGAATCCAAGGCAAAAGAAGCGGTTGAAAAGAAAAAAGTAAAAACAAGGGACTAACAGAAGAAGAGCAACAAAAAATCTACGAAGACGCCTACAAAAAGGCGATGAACGAAGGCATGTCAGCGATGGGCAGTGACACCCGTCAAGGCATTGACATGGCGGTTAGTATCATCAACGGCTTAATCAGTGGTGACATGACAGGGGCAGCCGCAGGGGCACTTGCACCAAAAATAGCGACTATTATCAAACAACAGACCGAAGGAAACACCCTCGCCAACACCGTCAGCCATGCCATACTCGGTGCGGTGGTAGCCGAACTGCAAGGCAACTCTGCAAAAGTGGAATGGAGCAAAAAGGTTGGTTAAGCAATTGGAAAATTTATTTTGTTCATCGGAAAAGTATTTTATTAAAATGAATGCTGATGAGTAATAAGGTGTCTGTCAGATTAAGTTTGAACTACCGCAAATTAATAGCTTACAAAGTCCTGTTACAATATAGCTTAAATCGTAAGATATTTCTTTAGAATCAACACATACACCAGAATGTATCATACCAAACTTTATTAGTTTGAATCTTGCTTATAATGGCGTCCCCTACAGGATTCGAACCTGTGACCTACGGCTTAGAAGGCCGTTGCTCTATCCAGCTGAGCTAAGGAGACTTAGATAGGTTTCTTATTTAGATGTTGTGTATTATATAAAGCTATTTCGATACGTCAATGATTTTTAATGGTCTATTATATCGGATAGATAAAATATCATCAATTTGGTTTTTTATTAGAGTCGTTGATGTTTTGTTTTAATCATAAACTTTCTTTACATTTTTAACTGCTAGCAAATTATATAATAGACCTATGTAATTAAATGTCGAATATTGTTGTTAATAATATTCAGTTTTTTATACATTCTAGTAATTAATTTTGGCATAGTAATATCTCGTTATGATTTAGTTAAATGATGACTTATAATGCTTTTTTAGCAATCTTTTCCAGTAGACTGTTTTTATGACTCTCGAATTGTCCTTTAAGGTATCTTTTATCAACTGATAAGATAAAATAGAGCCTAAAAGATTATTAGAGAAATAATTTATCTAACCCTATGTTTTATTTTATAAAATACAATAGATGTTGCTATTACCGAACCAATTAATAATATACCACTTATTGCAAAATTGCTTTGCCAACCCAGATAATCAAATAACAATCCGCCTATCGTTGAACCTATTGCAATTGATGATTGAATTACTGCAACCATTAGTCCTCCACCAATTTCTGCGTCTTTGGGTAATGTTTGTGCTATCCATGCCCACCATCCAGTTGGTGCGGCCGTAGCAAACAATCCCCATAAACTGAATAAAGTAGCTACAGTCCAGATGTGACTACTAGTTAAAAATAAACCTATGATAATAACAGTCATTATTAAAGAAATCATCATTAGTGTTTGATAGAGTTTAGTTTTCAGAAAGGTTGCAATTACCATTGTTCCAATAAAACCAGCGACACCTATAGCAAGTAAAATTAAAGATAGATTAAAATTATCTACCTTAGCCACTGTTTCTAGAAAAGGGCGCACATAGGTGAATAAAGTAAACTGTCCCATGAAAAATAATCCACATGCCAGTAAGCCTATAGATAGAATTGGTTTTTTTAGCAGTTGAAGCATAGGCTTGTTAGGTTGATTTTCTTTATAGGTTTTCATAGTAGGCAGGCTAATGCATTGCCAAATAAATGCAAAAATAGCAAGGGGAATGATACAAATAAATGCTCCACGCCAGCCTATTGTTTCTCCTAAGTAGCTTCCCAGTGGTGCGGCTATAATTGTCGCAAGAGCATTACCGCCATTGAAAATAGCTAGAGCCTTAGGTACTTGATGGTGTGGCACCAAACGAATGGCCGTTGCTGCTGACATTGACCAGAATCCACCGATAGCAATACCAATCAGTGCTCTTCCCAGAATATAAACCAAGTAATAGGATGTGATAGCGATAACTAGCCCGGATAAAGCCATTAAAAACGTAAAAAATAGTAACAGTAGTTTTCGATCTAAGTTTCCTGTAAATTTATGAATGGTCAGACTAGTTAGTACTGCTAGTATACCTGATATAGCAATACCTTGACCTGCTTGTCCATCGGTAATTTGTAAATCTCTGGCAATAGGTGTCAGCAGGCTTACAGGTAAAAATTCTGAAGCAATTAATACAAAAACGCATAACGTCATAGAAAATATACCGCTCCAGTGTGTGTATGTTTTATTGTTTGGTATATTGAGATTTTTTTTAGACATTATAGCTCTATCCTCATACCTTTTTAACCGGCCGATTTGCATTAAGGGCAAATGTTGTTTCTGGATATAGTAGTAATAAAGTTAATAAAAACATAATATTAGAAATAACATTTTTGTCATTTATATAATGATAATAGCCATCAGTAAATACAGTTATTTTTGTTGGGATGGCTAATATATATACCTTATGATTTTAAGCAGGTCTTAAAGAACTGTTCAAATTTAGTAAATGGTATTTTTCCTGTGGTATTGTCATATAAATCGACATGATTTGCTTCAGAAACAATTACCAATTCTTTTTTCTTGCCACCGACCATTTTATAAGCATCCTCAGCAAAATAACGAGAATGAGCCTTTTCACCAGTAACAATTAATGTGGGAATAGTAATTTCATTTGCATAGCTTAGTAGCGGCATATTCATAAATGAAAGAGGCATTGTTGCATTCCACGCTCCAACCGAATTAATAGAACGAGGATGAAAACCACGAGGCATTCGGTAGTAATTATAAAACTCTTTCAACACTGGAGGCGGATTTTCTGGTAATGTTTCTGGCAAAATACGTTTAGAAGCACTGACTTTACCTTTCTCATCGATATAAATATCATGTCCACCTAATGTGGGAATACCTGTTTTAGCATCTTCCCAACGTTGTTCGTTCAGATATTGCAAAACAGAATGTCGATCAGCTGTTGAATAACGATCTTTTCCATCACCAACCCCATGACCCATTGCACGACTCATATCGTACATTACACTCGTTGCAACAGCCTTTACACGAGTATCCATTGCTGCATTGTTTAATGCCATACCGCCCCAGCCACAAATGCCGAGCAGTCCAATACGATTACGATCCACTTCTTTTTGTAGACCAAGAAAATCAACTGCAGCACTAAAATCCTCGGTATTGATATCGGGAGAAGCAACATTACGTGGGGAGCCACCACTTTCTCCGGTATAAGATGGATCAAAAGCCAACGTAATAAAACCTTGTTCGGCTAGTGTTTGAGCGTATAGCCCGCTCGCTTGTTCTTTTACTGCACCAAAAGGGCCGCTGATTGCGATTGCAGCTAATTTGCATTCATTTTGATTTTTGGGAATATAAAGATCGCCGACTAATATAATTCCATAACGGTTCTGAAAGGCGACTTTACGGTGATTAACTTTTTTACTTTTAGGAAAGGTCTTGTCCCATTTTTCGAACAGTGATAAAGGTAAAATTTGATTTATCTTATCAGTACTCATAGTTATAACCCCACTTATTAGTGTGAATAGTATAGTAGTAGGTGGAACAAATTTTGCTAAAAGCTCTTGTTAATCATTTCTTTTACTGATTTAGGTTATATTTAGATAACACAGCAGAAATTGTATTAGTAATTATTATAATTAATATTAATAGTATTGATTAGTGGGGAAAAAATGCTAAGATTAATACTAAATTGTTATAAATAAGAGTAAAAAAATACTTTGCTAACTAAGCGAGAAAACTACAATGATCTTTACCTGTTTATGATTGTTGTACAGGAAGGAAGCTTTACCGCTGCAGCAAAACGGCTTGGGCTTGCACAATCAGGGATAAGTCGTTCTATCCGTGAGCTTGAAAAGCGCCTTGGTTTACAGCTTTTGGTTCGCACAACGCGCAAATTATCTCTGACGCAGGCGGGTGGACAATTTTATCAAAAAGTACTGTCTGGATTTGATGCATTAAATGACGGACTAACCTCTCTAGCTTATTATCGTAATACTCCATCAGGTACTGTTCGCATCAATGCTAGCCAGCATGTTATAGATAAAGTGCTATTACCTAAGTTAGCGGTATTTCAACAACTTTATCCTGATATCCGATTGGAACTTATCAATGAAAGCAGGTTTGTTGATATTATTTCTGAGCGATTTGATGCCGGTGTGCGCCTAGGTCCAGAAATTAACGATGGCATGGTTGCTGTACGTATTTACCCAGATATGGAAATGGCAATTGTTGGCACTCCCGACCATTTTCGTCGCTATGGATTTCCACAAATACCAGCAGATTTAGTGGCACATCCTTGCATTGCATATCAGCTTGGTGACGGAAGTTTGTACTCGTGGGAGCTTTATCAAGATGGCGAAAAAATTACCCACCGACCTGAGGGAAAATGGGTTTTTGCTGATAGTTATTTGGAAGCTAAAGCTGCTCGCTTGGGATTGGGGTTAGCCTACGTACCAGAAGAATTGGTAGCGGATGATATAGAAAAAGGCGTTTTCATTAGAGTGCTACAGCGTTTTAGTCTTAAGCTCGAAGCATCGTATATCTATTACCCTAATAGAAATATATCTCCTGCGCTACGAGCTGTTATTGACGCATTGAAAATTTAAAGGGAGATTAAATTGTCTACATTTGATTATTTGCAATAGTCCTTATTTAATTTGATATTTGAGTTATTTTATAACGCAAAAGCGGATGTCAGAAGTGAATCAAACAACAAAAATCATTAAACCTAAATTAGGACTTTAAAAATAAAATTATTGCCACTAACTTCTTGTCTTAATTATTACTTTTTAATTGGAGCGGGAAACGAGGTTCGAACTCGCGACCCCGACCTTGGCAAGGTCGTGCTCTACCAACTGAGCTATTCCCGCATAGGTAAGAAGTGGTGCCCGGGGCGAGACTTGAACTCGCACGGCCAAAAAGGCCGAGGGATTTTAAATCCCTTGTGTCTACCGATTTCACCACCCGGGCTCAAAATTAATTACTAAAAAGTAATTCGTTTTGAATGCTGTGCATTTTACCGATCTTATGGTTTCAGTCAATAAAAATTTCAAATAAATCGTTTAATTGCTCAATGTTTGACTGATTAACAATTTAAATAGAAGTTATTGGTTGATTTTGAAGGGGATGAGTAATTTTGTTTACTAGAATTTATCAACAAAATTACTCGAATAAAAACATGCTTAGGTAGAAATATTAACTAAAAGTTATTATTCTTCTAATAAATCGCTATGTGCTATCCATAAATATTGCAACATTGATAATAGCGTTAATACTGTTGCAATAAACAATGCTGCAAGACCTGCGTAAATAACAATGTCACAAGGGCGCCAAAGTAGCCAAGTTAATGCTGTCATTTGTGCTATCGTTTTGATTTTCCCAATTGAAGAAACAGCTACATTGTTACGTTTACCAATTTCAGCCATCCATTCACGTAAAGCCGATATTATAATTTCTCGTGAAACAATAATAATTGCAGGGATTGAGATCCACCATGATTGATAATATTGTGTAATTAAAACAAGCGCTATTGTTACTATGATTTTGTCGGCGACTGGATCTAAAAATGCGCCAAACTTGGTTGTCTGTCCTAGGCGACGAGCTAGATAACCATCTAATACATCAGTCACGGCCGCAATTAAAAAAATCAATGCAGAGAAAAAACCAGACCATTCATGAGGGAACAAATAAAATGCCAGCACAAAAAAAGGAATTAAAATAACTCGAAATAGTGTTAAAAATGTTGGAAAATTAATTTTCATGTGACAAAAGCTCTTTTTTTATTTTATTAATCAATGCATTATAGATTAATAAAAAACAGTATTTTCTTAATGATTATGTTGCCTGAAATATGTTATTTTTTCAATGGGTTATTGTTGTAAATTTAGATAAATTTTTTCAGCTAATTGTTTTGATATACCTTGTACTTGCGCTATTTCATCAATACTGGCATTTTTTAACTCTCTTAATCCACCAAAATGTTTCAGTAGTGCTTGACGCCTTTTAGCGCCAATACCTTCAATATGTTCTAAGGCGCTGTCGGTTAATTGTTTTGTCCCTTTTTTACGTTGACCAACAATAGCATGATCATGTGATGCATTTCTTATTTGCTGAATGAGTAATAGTGCAGGGGAATGATCATCAAGATAATGTCCTGTACCATGAGCTTCAAAAAAGAGGGTTTCTAATCCTTCTTTACGATCAGCTCCTTTAGCAACACCAATTAGTATAGGATGATTTTTGTTCCAATTTACCTCTAATTGTTCAAATACCTTTAGAGCTTGATTAAGTTGCCCTTTACCACCGTCAATAAAAATAATATCAGGAACTTTTTCATCGGGTAGTTCTTTTTTACTGTAACGGCGCGTTAAGACTTGTTCCATTGCCGCATAATCATCGCCAGGTGTGATACCAGTAATATTATAACGACGGAATTCAGATTTAACAGGTCCTTTATCATCAAATACAACACAAGATGCAATCGTGTTTTTACCCATAAAGTGGCTGATATCAAAACATTCCATTCGGTTAATTTTATCGATTCCCAAAAAAGATTTTAATGCGTCATATCGTTGTTTTATTGTGGAATTTTCTAATAGCTTATTTTTAACTTCAGTTTGAGCGTTTACTGTTGCAATATTGAGTAATTTAAGATTATCTCCTTTAGGTTCATCAATGAGTTTAACTTGATGCTCTGCAATAAGTGACAGTGTCTCTTCCATTGGTTGTTTATCTGATAATGAAAAATTAAGTAAAATTTTTCTCGGAATATTTCTATTCTGGTTACCTTGTAGATAAAATTGTCCTAAAAAAGTTTCTATAACTTCTTCTAGTTCTGTATTTGATGGTACTTTAGGAAAGTATGATCGATGACCAAAAGTTTGCCCATTCCGAATAAACAGTACATAGATACAAGCTAATCCTAATTCATAATGGAATCCAATAACATCAAGATTATCATTATTATTGTATATTGCTTGTTTTTCATTAATGTGTTTTATTGCTTGAAGTTGATCACGCAAAACCGCTGCTTTTTCAAAGTTGAGTTCGCTACTAGCTTTTTGCATATCTTCAGTTATTTTTTGTATTATCTGATCTGATTGGCCAGATAAAAATAATCTAACATAGTTAACTTGTTCTAGGTAATCTTCATCACTGACTAATCCAGACACACAAGGCCCTAAGCAACGTTTAATCTGATATTGTAGGCAGGGGCGAGTTCGGTTGCGATAGGTTGAATTTAAACACTGTCTTATTGGAAATGTTTTTTGTAATAAAGCCAATATTTGCTTTACTGCATATCCACTTGGATAAGGGCCAAAAAATTCATCTTTTTTTCGATTGACCGCACCACGATAAAGAGACAATTGCGGATGTTGTTCTTTGCTTAACTTTATAAATGGGTAACTTTTGTCATCTTTTAACAGTACATTGTATCGTGGTTGATACTTTTTAATATAAGTCTGTTCAAGCAGTAAGGCTTCGGTTTCGGTATTGGTAATTGTAAATTCAATATGATGGATATGACTAATGAGCATATCCGTTTTTAGCGTTTTTTTACTATTATTAAAGTAACTTTTTAAACGATTATTAAGATCTTTAGCCTTTCCCACATAAATAATCGTCTGTTTATCATTAAACATTTGATAAATTCCCGGCTTATGTGGGACTGTTTTTAAAAAAGATGCTGAATCAAATTGGCTCATATTAGTTTTCAAATTTGAGGGCTTTTTTCTCTATAATCCTCATAATGGTGCTAAGTAAACCATTTATCAAGAGATATATTAACCCAGCAGCAATAAAAATAGTGAAATCATAATAATCCGCATTCAATTCATTGCTGTAGCCCATAACATCCATAACAGGAATCATTGACGCTAATGCTGTGCCTTTTACTACAAAGACAACTTCATTTGAATAAGTCGAAAGGGCTCTTTTTAATGCATAAGGCAAAACAACTTTTAAAGTTTGTTTTTTATTCATGCCAAGTGCTTCACAAGCTTGCCACTGTCCTTTAGGTAAGGCTTTTAATGAACCATAAAAAATTTGAGTTGTATAGGCGGCACTATTGAGTGTTAATGCTAAATAGGCACAAAACCAAGGCGAAGAAATAATGTTATAAAACGTCGGTATTTTGATTAAAATATCTCTAAATTGTGATGGCCCATAATAAATTAGTAAAAGTTGTACTAGTAAAGGTGTACCTGTAAATATAATGACATATGTGCGTATAACTTTATTTAATATAAAGTGATTTAATGACAATAGACATGAAAGACAAGCAGCAATCAATCCAGCAGATAAAATACCCAAAATACCTAAACTTAGTGTATCGGGTAAACCTTGGGCAATGATGTTAAGGTAATGAATAAAATTATCAGACATAATACGGCCTTACTAACTTTTCGCTGATGTAGGTTGTTCAAAATAGGTTGAGCGTTTTTCAATACGCGTTATAACCTTTTGACTTAAAATTGAGATAATTAGATAAATGATCATTGCAACAAAATACCATAAAAAAGGTTGGTTGGTTCGCGCGATGATAGTTTTGGTTTGCATCATTAAATCATCAATTGCAATTGCTGAAACTAATGCGGTGTCTTTTAACAAAATTAACCACTGATTACTTAATCCAGGCAAGGCATGACGCCACATTTGTGGCATTATAATGCGAAGAAACGTGCGTGATTTACTTAACCCAAGTACTTGAGCTGCTTGTTTTTGTCCGTTAGAAATTGCTTTAAATGCACCGCGTAACGTTTGAGAGGCATAAACAGCGTATAAAAGTGATAGTGCTGCAACACCGCATAAAAAAGGACTAATATTAAAATCTTGAATATCTAATTGTATCGTCAACGACAAATAATAAAGATCGATTGTGAAACCATCATTTAATAATATTAATAATAGTGGTAACCCGTTATAAATAGCTACCACAATTAATAATTCAGGTAACGCGCGAATTGTTAAGTTAAATAAGGACATTGCCCAGGCAACGGGTTTAAATGGAACAGATTCTAGTATTGAGAAAATTAAAGCGAAAACGATTCCGATAATTAACGATACAAAGGCCAATGATAATGTGATACCTGTTGCTTGTATAAGCGGCAAAATATACCCATCCATTAACGATGAGATCCATATCATTTTATTTGCAAAAAAATCAAACATAAAA
>NZ_LZHB01000030.1:0-565 GCF_001690345.1 Gilliamella sp. Gris3-2 | reverse complement strand
CACCATTGTAGAAAATAAAGCCTACTTGTTGCATTGCGCATTGAGTCATATCTCCTTCTATCTAAAACATAAAAAATACATTAAGTTACTATTTTTACTTACAAAAAATTAGCCAGTAAAGTTATTGATTTTATTTTATTTAATTTTTTCTTGGTGTTTTTTTATGCTATCCGTGGCGGTGATAGCCTCAGAAGCGAAAGAGAAGAGCCAAAACCGCCTTGACACAGGCACAATCAGCTTTAGTGATATCGAAAACAAAGCGGACTACCAAGTCAGTAGCAGTAGTGCAGGGGTAAGCTCTAGCGGCATGCCATCGATGCCAACCAGTCGCAATAAAAACGAAAGCGAACAATCGACGACGCATTCAGCGGTATCGGAAGGGACGATAATTATCCGCAATAAGGATGACCAAAAACAAGATATCAACGAACTAAGCCGAGATACTGAGCAGGCGAATAACGAGCTCAAACACATTTTTAACAAACAAAAAGAGCAAGACATCATCGACCAAACGCAGTTAGTGAGTGAAATTGGTGGTGAAACGTTAACGATGCTTAATCATATT
>NZ_LZHB01000029.1:0-363 GCF_001690345.1 Gilliamella sp. Gris3-2 | reverse complement strand
TGTAATTTTCAAATTTAGAATTAAAGTATTTATCAGATATTATTGTTATTTCAAGAGTATAATGTTCATCACATAATAATTGACTAAGCCTATCAATTTTGTCGATAACGGCAATACTAAAATTATCCAATTCCGCTCTGGCAATATAACGGCCTTTATCATCTTTACAGGATAATTTACATTTAAAAGCCAATTCTATCTTAGCCAGCATTTCTTCAAATGAATTATTATTATCAATTAATACAAAAGTTAACCATCTTTCATTTATTTTCATAACTCTATTATCCTAGAAAAATTTAATCCTGAAATATTAAAAAACAAATATTATTTACATAAAATGTAGAAATTGTTTACGTGTTATCC
>NZ_LZHB01000028.1:0-162238 GCF_001690345.1 Gilliamella sp. Gris3-2 | reverse complement strand
AGGCACGTAAAACGTGGGCACAGCAACTACAACAAAATCATTCAGTTACTATTGCTATGAGTTGTGCCATTGTTGGCTTAAGCCGTTGTGCTTACTATTATCAACCTAAGTTACAGGATGATTCGGTGATTGTTTCGGTATTGAATGCTATCACAGACCGGCATTTACGCTGGGGCTTTCCTAAATGTTTTAATCGTATCAAAAAGCTCGGCTATAAATGGAATCATAAACGGGTGTATCGGGTGTATTGCCAATTAAAGCTTAATCTCAGGATAAAGCGTAAACAGCGCATTCCTCCACGAAGCCCAGAAAGACTATCAGCACCCAATAAACAAGGTGAATGTTGGTCAATGGATTTTATGAGTGACAGTAGTCGTAATCAGCGTCGCTTTAGGACATTCAATGTTATCGATGACTTTAATCGTGAGGCGTTAGGGATTGATATTGCAGTAAGCTTACCAGCAGGAAGGATTACCCGTTACTTAGATAAACTGGCCGAATATCATGGGTATCCATTAAAAATACGGGTCGATAATGGGCCAGAATTTACAGGAAAAACCTTTATAAACTGGGCTAAATCACATAATATAACCATTGATTATATCCAGCCCGGTAGTCCTTATCAAAATGGCTATATTGAACGATTTAATCGTACCTATCGTACTGAAGTACTCGATTTATATCTTTTTAACAATTTAGCACAAGCAAGGAGAATAACTGAAGAATGGTTAATGATTTATAATACCGAAAGACCACATGAGGCATTAAATAACATGACACCGATTGAGTATAAAACACTAAAACAAGCAGCATGATTTTCTACGTGAGTTGTGTACTAAGTTTGGGGTATTTACAATTATGTCATATCTCAATTCAAAGTTTTTATCACTCTTTCCGCTTTGCCATTCGTTTGTAGTCACAGGTAAATAAATAAAATTAGTTTATGATTAAAGATTATTTCAATTTCAGTAATTATTGATCCGTAATAATTTGCATACCATGTTGTCGCCCTGTCTGCATAAGGGAAATAATTTGTTTAATTTTGCCTTCATTAATTAAATTACTGACAGCAGGAGTATTGATAAGCACTTCAAACAACGCTTTACGCCCATTTTTTGTTAATATTAGCTTTTGACTGATAATTGCTCTTAAATTATTTGATAATTGTGTGCGAATAAAGTTACGCGAATTTTCATCAAATACATCAATAATACGATTAATGCTTTGAATAGCAGAACATGTATGTAACGTAGCAAAAACTAAATGCCCTGTTTCAGCTACTGTTAATGCAGTTTGGATAGATTTTTTATTACGTAATTCCCCAAGTAATATTATGTCAGGATCTTGCCTTAAAAGGCTATCAAGTGCGTAGTCAAAATTTGTAAGCTCTCTTTGTTGAATTAATGAATGTTGATTATGATAAATAAACTCAATGGGGTCTTCTAAAGTAATAATGTGTTTGGATTGAGTTGAGTTAATATATTCAATTAATGATGCAAGCGTCGTTGATTTACCACTTCCTGTAGCACCTGTCACTAAAATAATACCACTTTCGTGCGTTATTAGCTTTTTGAAAACCTCGGGGGCACCGATTTCAGCTAGATCAGGAATATGGTTTTTAATGATTCGAAACACCGCCGAAATACCACGCTGTTGATAAAAAATATTGACTCTAAAACGACCTATTTCAGGAGATTGATAGGCTAAATCAATTTGTTTATCTTGCTGTAATTGTAATTTTTGTGATTCATTAAGTAGCGCTAATAGTTCAGATTCTAAATCTAACGGCGATAACTTTTTGTTTGATACACATTGTAATTGTCCATTAATGCGAATGCGTGCAACTTCACCACTTGAAAGGTGCAAATCGGATGCTTTTTGCGTTACACTAAGCGACAACATCGATTTTAACATTATATTTGACCTATTAGTTTATTGATTGGGAATTAACATGAATACAGTACGTGACAATTTACTTACTATAAAAAACACAATTCAAGAAATAGCAAAAAAATGCGAACGAGATCCCATTACAATCGAACTTATTGCGGTCAGTAAAACAAAACCAGTAACCTTAATCAAACAAGCGATAGATGCAGGTCAACTATCTTTTGGTGAAAACTATGTTCAAGAAGGCGTTGAAAAAATCCAGTATTTTAAACAAATACTTCCCAATACTTTATTAACTTGGCATTTTATTGGTCCATTACAATCGAACAAAAGCAAATTAGTCGCCGAACACTTTGATTGGATGCATACCATTGATCGATTTAAAATTGCTCAACGTTTAAATGATCAGCGCCCAGCTAATATGGAAAACTTAAATGTACTTATTCAAGTTAATATTAGTAAAGAAGCCAGCAAGTCGGGGGTTTATCCTGAACAAGTTGCTGATTTAGCAGAACAAATTATAACACTACCCAATTTAAATTTACGTGGATTAATGGCGATCCCTGAAATTGAAAATGATTTTGACAAACAACTAAACGTCTTTAACAAAATGCACGAACTTTTGCGTTCTTTACAAACTGATTATCCATTTATGGATACATTATCCATGGGCATGAGTGGCGACATGCAAGCTGCTATTGTTGCTGGTAGCACTATGGTTCGAATAGGTACAGCGATCTTTGGAGCAAGACAGTATTTGTGATATATTGCCCGAATAGTTTATTTTAAGGAGTCTTAAATGACATCGCTTTATTTTCTAGGTAATACCATCTTAACGGTATGTCTCTATGTTTTAATTTTGCGTTTATGGATGCAGCGTGTGCGTGTAAATTTCTATAACCCATTTACCCAATTTATCGTACGAATAACTCAACCTGTTATCGGTCCACTACGCAAAGTCATTCCTTCTATTAAACAAATAGATACCGCTACATGGGTTCTTTTATATTTTGTTGCCGTCATTAAAATTATTTTTATTTCCTACTATGGAATGATTAATGAATCAATTTGGACTAGTAAATACCTACTTTATGCTATTGCTGTCATAGCTCATGCATTTGGGCATTTATTATTCTGGTTATTACTATTTCGAGCAATTCTAAGTTGGGTTAGCCGTGGACAATCAAACGCGGATGAATTACTTGCTCAGTTAACTGAACCACTTATAGCACCAATTCGCCGTATTGTGCCACCGCTTGGAATGATTGATATCTCATTTATGATTTTTGTATTTATTTTAATGTTTTTAAATATGCTCGCTGTTGACGTATTTGGTTATTTATGGATTGTGCTTTAGATTAAAATCAAAAGGGAGCTGTAGCTCCCTATTTTAAATAATATGGTCTTCCCAACAAATCACATCTTTTTCATAAACAATCCGATTTTTAACCGATATCTTCAGCTTATGCATAAGCTTTTTATTACCCGTAATAAGTGGATGCCAATGAGGCAATTGTCCTGTTTCAGAAAAATAACGATAGGTACAGGTTAAAGGTAACCATTCAATGGTAAGGAGGTTATCACGAGTCAACTTGATACAATCGGGTTCATAATCAAAACGTCTATTATAATGTTTACATTGACAAGTATTGGAGTCAAGCAAATTACAAGCAACATTAGTATATAAGATCTCGTCTGTATCTTCGTCCATCAATTTATTTAAGCAACATTGACCACAACCATCACAGAGCTGTTCCCATTCTTCATCACTCATCTGAGCTAATGTCTTATATTCCCAAAATGGCTCAATCATACTTTGAAATCATCTTCTTTTAGCATTTGTAAGAAAAATCCATCAGTTTTAATCTTTTCTTCTATTTCAGTGGCGGTACCAACTACAAATTTTCGTTTACCGTCAAGTAATACTTTCATGACAAAAACAGGTGAACCAAAAATAGACATTACTTTTTCAGGAATCGTTGAAAAATCATTTTCATGTTCCATATATAGATAGCAGTTCTCTTTTTTGGTACTTCGGTAAATATAACACCACATCATAAAATAAAACCTTTACTCATTAATACTATTTATTAAGACAATTTTGTAAATAAACACCTGCACCAAACAAGCCTGGATCTTCATGTGTTATTACATAAACAGGAATTTTTTTGACTAAATAGGACATACGACCTTTATGTTCAAAAGCATCTCTAAATGGAGATGTTTTAAAAAATTCGATAAAGCGTGGCACAATACCCCCAGCAATATAAACGCCACCTTGTGTATTAAGTGTTAATGCCAAATTACCACCAAAACGCCCCATAAAAGTACAAAAATAGGTTAAAGTTTGCAAGCAAAGTGGACAACTTTTAGATAGCGCTTTCTCAACAATAATGTCGGGTGTAATCTCTATTACTGGTTGATTATTAATTTGTAACAACGCTTGATAAATATTAACAATACCATTGCCTGATAAAAACCGCTCGGTAGAAACACGCCCAAATTTTTTGCGAAGTTGCACTAAAATACGGTCTTCATCATCACTTATCATTGGAAGCTCTGTATGCCCCCCTTCTCCTGACAAACTAATCCAACGTCCATTTACTTTAATTAAATGTGACACTCCAAGTCCTGTACCTGCACCATAAATTGCAATTGGATAATCTAAATCAGGTTCATCACCACCAATCTGAACAAGATCTTGTTTAGATAATTTAGGAATTGAAGTTGATACTGCTGTAAAATCATTAATTACTTCTAGTTTTTCAAGATTAAGTTCCTTAACTAATTCAGATCGTGAAAACGACAAATCATTGTTTGTCATACTAATTATATCTTCGTCATTAATCGGACAGGCAATTGCAATACACGCCATTTTAACGGTAACCGATTGGGCTTGTAAGTAATTCTTAATTAATTTTAGCAATACATCATCCTTTGCAATAAGAACTTTAGTTATTGCTGATAGCTCATTTGTAGCCAAATTATAAAGCGCAAATCGAGCATTAGTTCCACCGATATCGGTGACCAGTGCATATTGATTCATGTTACTTCCTTTATGATAAATTAATTCTTTCAGTTAAAATATTAAGTTTTACCCATCACTCGATGAAAGTATATTGCTGATATTAATAATTATTTATATTAAATTATCCTAAGCAGTTAGTACGATAAGAATTTCATCTAATATATTAAAAAACTATCGAATAAAAACTCAATTTAAATCAATAAATCTACAACCACTTTTTAAGTTTAAAATAAATATAAGGAGCAACACCTGCTAGCAACATTAATAGTAATGAAAAAGGATAACCATATTCCCATTTTAATTCTGGCATAAATTCAAAATTCATACCATAAGCTGAAGCAACTACCGTTGGGGGTAAAAACACAACAGATACAACCGAGAAAATTTTGATAATTCGGCTCTGTTCAATATTGATAAAACTAGTTGCAGCTTGCATTAAAAAGTTTACTTTTTGAAATAATGACTCATTATGTGGAACAAGCGATTCAATATCGCGAATAACTTCACGAGCTTGTTCTAGTTGATCTACTGGCATCTTTGCTCGGCGAACTAAATAATTAACTGCACGTTGGCTATCCATCAAACAAAGACGAACTTTCCACGCGGTATCTTCAAGTTCAGCCAACGAGGTAATAGCTTCATCGTAATGCTCTTGAGCTGAACGATCCATAATAATTAAACTTAATTCTTCGAGTTCACTGTAGATATTTTCAATTTGATCTGCTAACTGTTCAACTTTAACTTCAAATAAATCAAGTAATACTTCATAAGGATTTCCATCGTTCATTCCTTGATAGCGCGATCGCATGCGATACAAACGAAATGCTGGTAAATCTCGCTCACGTAGTGTAAACAAACGACCATTATGCACTGTAAAAGCTACTGTTGAGTTGCCAGCACGATCTTCTGCATCTTCATAAAAAAAGAAAGAGTGGACGTGTAAACCTTCGTTATCTTCAAAAAAACGAGCTGACGCTTCAATATCGTCAAGTTCAATACTTGTTGCTAAGTTTTGTCCTAAATGTGTTAAAACAAAATCTCGATCGGCTTCTTCTGGCTCAATTAAATCAATCCAAGTTGCATTATTTATATCGCCTTCATTAATTTTTACTAATTGTTTGTTTTTCAATCCAAACGCATTAATCATAAGGCCTCCTATAGGAAAAATCTTTTAGAACATCACATTAACAAATGTCTAGCATTATACTCGCTATGACAGCAAATTCCTATGTTTAAACCAATCTTTCTAATCTTTATAAAATGGGAGAAAAATTCCATTATTAAATTAAATTCGCTGATATTACTACAGTCTCATGTTACAATATGTAGCTTAAAATACTTATGTCATGTTTAGGAGTTAATAATGGCTAATAGAGGAATAAATAAAGTCATTTTAGTTGGTAATTTAGGTCAAGATCCCGAAGTTCGTTATATGTCTAATGGTAATGCAGTTGCTAATATTAGCATTGCAACATCAGAATCATGGAAAGATAAACAAACAAATGAATACCGTGAACGTACTGAATGGCATCGCGTTGTTATATTCGGTAAATTAGCTGAAATTGCTGGCGAATACTTAAAAAAAGGTTCCCAAATTTATATTGAAGGGCAATTACAAACTCGAAAATGGCAAGATCAGTCAGGACAAGATCGTTACACAACTGAAGTTGTAGTCAACCCAATTGGTGGTACTTTACAAATTTTAGCAACACGCAATGGTGGTGAAAACATGGGCGATGGTTCACAAAATTGGGGACAAAGTGCAAATAATTCTTCATCTGCACCAGTGGCTCCTTCTCGTCCTCTAACGCAAAATACACCAGCGCAACCAGCAGCAACACCAGAGCCACCAATGGATTTTGATGACGATATTCCATTTTAAGTATTAAAAGTTCAATTTGATTTAATGAAAGGAGTCGAATATTACTCCTTTCAAACCTTAATCTGATATTACATTTTATCTACTAATGCATAAAAATCATTCACGCTTGACATTATTTCTACTAATATTAGACCTATAATTATCAGTGTAGTGCCTACAATTTTTTCAAACATGGTAATAAAATCCGATACCGAATTACAACTACCTCCATATATCATTTTCTGTTTATTTCAATTATACTTAGCTGCAAATTTTGTTGGATTTATAATAAATCTATGTTGGAACTTATACAAACTGTCGGCTTTGGTTTAATTTTATTTATTCCTTTAACGAATCCTTTAACCACTGTGGTACTGTTATTAGGTCTATCGGGCGATATGACCAATGAAGAGCGGAATTACCAATCAAAATTGACCTGTATTTATGTGTTTATAATTATGGTTGTATCGTTTTATTGTGGGCAACTAGTGATGAGCACATTTGGCATATCGATTCCCGGATTACGTATTGCTGGTGGCATGATTGTTGGCGTTATTGGTTTTAGAATGTTATTTCCACAACAACCATCACACAAAACTCTTGAAGCAGATGCAAAAAAGAAAGAGATCTCAAATAATATCGCTTTTGTTCCTCTCGCCATGCCAAGTACAGCAGGACCCGGAACTATAGCAATGATAATAAGCATGTCATCAACAGTAAAAAGTGGAGGTTATGACGTTTCAACTTGGGTTGTTTATACTGCTTCGATTTTAGTGCCTTTATTGTTATGTATTATCCTTTGGTTTTGCATGCGCAGTGCAGGTAGCATAATGCGTTTTATGGGGAAAAGTGGCATTGAAGCCACTTCAAGAATTATGGGCTTTTTATTAGTTTGTGTTGGAACTCAATTCATAATTAATGGTATTAAAGAAATTATATTGAATTTTCCTAATATTTAATATTAAACACCGACTCAACAAAGCTAAAGAGTCGGTATATTTTTAATCATTTCTACCCGCATTAAATAATCATAAAGTGGAACTAACTGTTTAAAACCTTTAATTAGTTTATCGGGTAAATCGCTATTTAACACATCCTCAATATGATTACTTGTCACCATAACCGCAATATTTTTTCGGTTATACCAGGTTGCAATTTTTTCGTCCTGCTCTTTAATTAATGGGCGTTTATAACTTTCGCCAACAAGCTCAAATGGTTTTTTGACGCAACGTATCATTGCTAGAAATTTCTTAGTATCGTTAAGAATTTCGTCTCGAAAGATATCCATTGTTTGTTTTGATGAACAATAATAGCCTAGCCCATATTGATAACTGCTTGGGCTAACTTCAAAAAAGTAAGCGGGCGCTTCTTTCCAATCTTTATTTGGTCGTTTAAATGTCAACCATAATCGGCTACGATAAAGTGATTTATCATTTGAAAAACGAGTATCTCGATGTATACGTGAAATCGTTTTACCAATAGCAGGGCGAGTTTCAAACCATTCATCAATTTTGAGCATTTCTGGTGCTAATTGTTCAACCAAAAGCCTAAATGGTTTAATTAAATCGTTATCATAAATAGCACGATGTTCTTCAAACCACGGTTTGCTGTTATTAATCCAAGCGTCTTGTAAAAAATTAAGTCCAGCTTGGCTAAAGCCTGTAAAGTTTGCCATTGCTTACTCCTTAAATAACGCTCTTACTTTTTCTAAATCTTCGAAAGTGTCGACACCAATTGCAGGAGGTTGTTTTGCCACAGCGACATGAATTTTTTCACCGTACCAAAGTACTCTTAATTGCTCTAACATTTCAATTTGTTCAAGCGTTGATGGTGCCCATTTAATATATTGACGAATAAAGCCAGCACGGTAAGCATAAATACCAATATGACGGAGATAAAAATCACCGATACTCGATGGTTTTAACTGTTCAGCTGATTTCGCAAAACGATCGCGTTCCCAAGGAATGGTTGCACGAGAAAAATAAAGCGCATAACCATCTTTATCTGTCACAACTTTAACTGCACCCGTATTAAATGCTTCTTCAACAGAATCAATTGGCACTGCTAACGTTGCCATTCCTGTTTTATATTGCACTAAATTTTCAGCCACTTGATTAATAATGACTGGCGGTATTAAAGGTTCATCCCCTTGTACATTAACAATAACTTCATCATCAGTAAACTGATAAGTATTTATCACCTCTGCCAGTCTTTCTGTACCAGAATTATGCTTATCACTTGTCAGAATGACTTCACCACCATACTCCTTGACTACCTCATAAACTTGTTGATGATCTGTGGCAATAATCACTCGATTGGCTGATGATTTTTTTGCTTGCTCCATCACACGAACAATCATTGGTTTACCATGAATATCCGCTAGTGGCTTACCAGGTAAACGGCTCGAAGCATACCTAGCGGGAATAATAACCGAAAAGTTCATAATTAAGACCTTATTATTTATTCTTGAATACATTCAGATTGGTTAAGTGGTTTAGCTTCACATTCTAACAACACCGGAATATTATCTTTAACTGTATAAACTAAATTATCTGTATGACAAATTAACTGCTGATTAGTAGCATTATATTGCAATTGACCATGGCATTTAGGACAAGCAAGTGCGTTTAATAGGATATCTTTCATTTTTTCTTCTCTTGGGATTTTGTCTTAGCTAGTAATAAACAGATTTGATCAATAACTTGCACAGGTATTACCGCATCGATGGGCAGATACCACCAATTTTGTTGAGCAAATTGTCTACATTTAACTGCATCTTTTTCAGTCATTAAAAGTGTTTGTTTATTACGTGCAACATTGTTTAACAACGGTAAAGTAAATTTTTGATGATCGGCAAAAGAAACGGTTTCAACCACATCCGCTTGCAATTTACTTAACATATCAAAAAAACGTTTTGGATTACTAATACCAGCAATAGCACATATATTTGACAACGAAGATAACGCTCTTTTTTCTTGAGTAAGTAAATTCACTGCATACAGGGGCATTAATTGCATAGTAAAGGTTTTATTAGGATACTGCTGCGCTAAATTATTTACACTATCACCATTGATGACAATAAGATCAACCGATTTTAACCGACTTTCACGCTCTCGCATTGGCCCTGCCGGCATCCACCATCCATTACCAAATAGGCGCTTTCCATCAATCACCACCACTTCAATATCACGCGCTAAAGCATAATGTTGTAAACCATCATCAGTCAAAATAACATCTAACTGGTACTGCTTTAATAACGCTTGAACAGCCTCAGAGCGATAAGGTGAGACAGCAATAGGTACACTAGTACGTTGATAAATAAGCACAGGTTCATCACCTGCTTGTTCGGTTGTGGTTGTATTATCTAAAATAAGCGGATAGTTATCAGCCTTGCCTCCATATCCTCGTGAAACGACTCCAACCTGTAATCCTTTTTGTTTTAACGATTCAATTAAACTAATAACTAGTGGCGTTTTACCGTTACCACCAACAGATAAGTTGCCAATAACAATAACAGGTACAGGAGATCGCCAAGATTTTAAAATACCAACTTGATATAAAAAGCGACGGAAAATAGCAATTAAACCATATAATAAGGAAAATGGTATGAATAACCAAAATAAACGATTTTTACCATACCACAGTTTTTCAATCATAACTTTAACATCACTCTATTACATTTAGTAAAATTGTTTTATATCTCAATATAACAATTATTATAGTTGCCTATAGCAAACGATAGCCTATTTTACTCATAATTTGGTAAACTACCAAACCAATCATGATACCATCTAGGTTTAATTTCACCTCGCATAGTTTTTAGCTTCCATGTTTGTTTATCAAAAAAAAGACTTATTTGACCTGTTCTAGCAGTAACATAATAGTCTAATTGTAAATCTTTATACTTTGCCATTACCTTATTGGAGGGGAGTTTCCAAGGATTATAACGAGATGTAGACGCCAAAGACTTTACTGGTTTAACATGATTTAAAAATGTATAACTTGACGATGTACTACTACCATGATGGGGGATTTGTAAAATAGTAGACGTTAGCTGATTTCGATATTTAGTAACTAATTGATATTCCTGATTACGTTCTAGATCTCCGGTTAACAATACAGAAAAATGTCCATCGGTAACTTGCACCACACAGGAATCCTTATTTTGAGCATCGCTAACCAGCTGATTAGGCCACAGCACATTAAACGTCAGATCATTCCAAATAACACTATTACCCGCTAAGCATTGATAATCATTATTAAAGTCAGAAGACGAACTCATTAACCATGCCTCAGGATAAATAAGTTGAATTAATTTCAAACCGCCAACATGATCATTATGTTGATGACTAATAATAATACCTTGTACATTCAAATTATGCCATTGTAGAAAAGGAATAATAACCCTTTCCATAGCGGAACTTTTTTCCCACTTAGCTCCTGTATCATACAAAATTGCAGACTTACCATCATGGATAACGATAGCTAATCCATGACCTACATCTAACATGTCTAACCGCCAACGATAGTGTTGCTGTTTAAAAAAAGGGGTAACCAGTATCATCAAAATTACGAGCAAAGTAATGCTAAAGCGTTGCCAAACACCTGTACGGATTATCACTAAAGTTAACCAACCTAAAAGACCTAATAAATAAAAATCTGAAGGGATGTTAATCCATAATTGATTAAGCCAATTTAAACTCAAAAATAGCCATTCTAGAGATTTATCAGCAATTAGCCAAAACCATAAGGCAATACAAAAACAATCAAAAATACTAAATATTAACGCCAATAAAATGGTAGGAAATGTAACTAATGAAATAACAGGAATTGCAATTAGATTTGTTAAAATCGAAACTCCACTAACACCTTGAAAAACAAAAAACTGAATTGGAAGCAGCAATAAGGTTAACCCACACTGCAAATACAATATCCTAATTATATACCAACGTTTTTTATGCCTTACTGCTTTGGAAAGCGGCGCCCAATCATGCAAAAAAATTAAAGTTATTACTGCATAGCAAGATAACCAAAAACTTTCAGATAAAATCATCAATGGATCAAATAATAATAACAACGCAATGATCCGATTGATTTTTTGCCATGAACTTATTTTATATTTTTTATAACGAAAATAGATCCAAATTGACAAAGCAACCATAGCTCGCAAAGTAGGCGGATTAAAACCTGTTAACCATGCATAAAGAAATGCACATAACCACCCTATTATAATTGGTACAAAAAAATAGATAAAACGCTTTGGAATAAAAAACAGTATAGCTTTAGCCAAAAAGCAACTAAGTCCATAAACAACTAAAATATGCATACCAGATATAGCCATTAAATGAGCAATACCTGTTTGCATCATTACCATACGATGCTCGTCATCTAATTGAGAACGATCACCAAAAGCAAGGGCTAGCAAAATACCTTTATAACTAAATAAATCGATATAAGGTATAGCCAAATCAGTAATATATTGTCTTAAGTCAGATTTATCATTTAATAACTTGGCATCAACCAATTTAGCCGATAATAAGCTACGATTTGCTATCGAAAAGCGTTGGCTATCAAATCCTCCATCATTTAAGTATCCATGTACAACTTTTGTTTTTAGTGTCAATTGCCAAATTTCCCCAGATTTAGGAGGATCTAACCTATCCCAGTAAACAGAAATCGGAATATCATTTGCAAGCGTAACATCTGAAATGGAAAAAATAGAAAATGGCATGTAATAAGGTCCGTTGACCGTTGCTGCCTGATGAGTATTGATATTAACTACTTTGGCGTTAACAACTAGCGTTTTATAAATATAGGGAGAAATGTTGGATAAATATTGCTTAGAATAAGCAGTTGACCACAAAAAACCTAAACTAAATGCAACAAAAACAGATAAATACCAACGAAAATTAACAAAAACGGTTAAGACAATTAAAAACAAGATAAAAGCAAGTAAACACCAATATAGATCAGACAATAAATGGGGCAAAAAGAGTAATGGCAAACAACCTAATGAAAACATGATAGCCATTAAATCCAAAGAACAAATTTTTTGCACTAGCACCTTACCATCTTTAAATTGAACAATATAAGTTTATCACTTGATATTATAAAAAAATAATTGATGTTGAATTTTTCGATCTTTGTTCCATTTTAATCATTAATCTTAATGAAATTTACTGAAATTATTCGCAATATTGCATATTTTAAAAGAGGGATTTAACGACTTAAATCAACATAACGTTGACTGGTTTTTCCTTAATGATAAATGGTAAAGGTTATTTAAATAAGTAAGTACGACTAGATGATAGAAATTAAACTAGCTAAAACAAAAAAGCCTTTGATTTAACTCAAAGGCTTCCATCTAGGTGTGAAATTTAAAGATTATGTGTTTGCAGCATTATTTACTCTTTCACGTAATTCTTTACCTGGTTTGAAGTGAGGTATATATTTATGTTTCACTTCAACATTACCACCAGTTCTTGGATTCCTTGCTTTACGTGGAGCTCGATAGTTCAAACTAAAACTACCGAAACCTCGAATTTCCACACGATCGTTACTTTCCATAGCTAAAGCGATCTGTTCAATGATATCTCTAACTGAATCATCAACTAGTTGAACAGGGAGGTGTGTTCGCCAGTTAACAATTCGTTCTACTAAATCTGATCTGTTCATGATCACTCCTAATTTATTTATGTGGCATGTAACTATTTCATTTTATCCCATAAAAGAAAAAGAGGGCAAGCCCTCTTTACTCTTTACATAAATATTTTTTACTCAGTTTTTGATGCAGCTTTGAATGCTTCTGCCATTGCATTAGTAAATGATGCATCTTCTTGAGTTGTTGTGTTGTTTACTGCTGCGAGAGCTTCTTTTTCATCAGCTTCATCTTTCGCTCGTACTGATAACGAAATTGCACGAGTTTTACGATCGATGTTAACAATTTTAGCTTCAACTTCATCACCAACTTTTAATGCAGTTGTTGCATCTTCAATACGCTCACGAGCGATATCTTGTGCTTTTAAGTAGCCTTCAATACCTTCAGCGATTTCGATGGTTGCACCTTTAGCGTCAACTGCACTTACTGTACCTTTAACTATTGTGCCTTTTTTATAGTTAGAAGCAAAGCTACTGAATGGATCATCTTCTAATTGTTTAATACCTAGAGAGATACGTTCACGTTCTGCATCAACTTGTAAAACAACAGCTTCGATATCATCACCTTTCTTATAAGCTTTAACAGCTTCTTCGCCAGGCATATTCCAAGAAATGTCTGAAAGATGAACTAAACCGTCGATACCGCCCTCTAAACCGATAAAGATACCAAAATCAGTGATTGATTTGATCTTACCGCTAACTTTATCACCTTTATTATGTGTTTCAGCAAATTGTAACCATGGGTTTGGTTTACATTGTTTAAGGCCAAGAGAAATACGACGACGTTCTTCGTCAATTTCAAGCACAACAACTTCAACAACATCACCTAAGCTAACAACTTTAGATGGATGAATATTTTTGTTTGTCCAGTCCATTTCAGAAACATGAACTAAACCTTCAACACCTGTTTCAATTTCAACAAAACAACCGTAGTCAGTTAAGTTAGTTACTTTACCTGTTACTTTAGTACCTTCTGGATAACGTTTAGCGATTGAAACCCATGGATCTTCACCTAATTGTTTTAAGCCAAGTGATACACGTGAACGATCTTTGTCAAATTTAAGTACTTTAACAAGTAATTCTTGACCAACTTCAACCACTTCACTTGGGTGTTTAACACGTTTCCAAGCCATGTCTGTAATGTGAAGTAACCCATCAACCCCACCAAGATCAACAAATGCACCGTAATCGGTAAGATTTTTGATGATACCTTTAACTTCAGAACCTTCTTGTAGATTTTCAAGAAGTTGTTCTCTTTCTGCACTATTTTCAGATTCAATAACTGCACGACGTGAAACAACAACGTTGTTGCGTTTTTGATCTAATTTAATAACTTTTAATTCGATTTCTCTATTTTCAATATGAGAAGTATCGCGTAATGGACGAACGTCAACTAGTGAACCTGGAAGGAACGCACGAACGCCATTAAGATCAACCGTAAAGCCACCTTTAACTTTACCATTGATAACACCTAAAACTGTTGCAGCATCTTCAACTGCTTTTTCTAGTGTAAGCCATGCTTCATGGCGCTTAGCTTTTTCACGAGATAAGATAGTTTCACCAAAACCATCTTCGATTGAGTCAAGCACAACGTCAACAACGTCGCCGACTTGAACTTCTAATTCGCCTTGGGCATTTTTAAACTGCTCTACTGGAATCGCTGATTCAGATTTTAAACCAGCGTCAACTAAAACAACATCTTTGTCGATTGCAACGACAGTACCACGGATCATATTACCAGAACGAGTGTCTAGTTGATTGATAGACTCTTCAAAGAGTTGAGCAAAAGATTCAGTCATATTTATATACTTAAGTTAATTTTAACGTCCACATTACATCCTGTCTTGTGGGGTTGTTTATAATACTCCATACATCCTTATAATGGAGCTAGTTTCACGCTATAATTTAAGTTACAACGCAAGTTTTTCGTTTATATACTTAATAGATTGATTAAAAACATCTTCAATAGACAGTGATGTAGTATCAATTATTAGAGCATCAATTGCAGGTTTAAGTGGCGCAACGGCGCGATGACGATCTCTTTCATCACGCGCAGTTATTTCCTGCAAAATTTCGGCGAATTTAACATTATTTTGCTTATCTTGCAACTGTTTCATTCGCCTTTCTGCACGAGATTGGGCACTAGCATCAAGAAATATCTTAACAGGGGCATCACTAAATACTACACTGCCCATATCACGACCATCTGCAACCAATCCAGGTGCTTGCTTAAAGTCACGTTGACGTTGTAATAAAGCTACTCTAACCGAATTAATTGCCGCCACTTTTGATGCGGCTCCCCCCGTCTGTTCTGTACGGATTTCTTTAGTCACATCAATCTGATCTAATAACACTTTAACATTATAACCTTGCGTATCAAACGTTAGTGGCAAATTCAGAGCTAGTTGTTCAAGTTTATTGGCATCATCTAGCGCAATATCTTGCTTAAGCGCGCTAAGAGCTAGCACACGATAGATAGCACCAGAATCTAAAAGATGCCATTTAAAATGATTGGCTAATGCTTGACATAACGTGCCTTTACCGACACCGCTTGGCCCATCAACAGCAATAACGGGAACAGATTTATTCATTTTATTCTTCGCTTAATCGTTTAAATTGTTCGAAATAATCAGGAAAAGTCTTCATTGTGCATTTAGGATCTAATATTGTCACAGGTGTATCTGAAAGCGCCACTAATGAAAAACACATAGCAATACGATGATCATTATAGGTTTCGATTTCGGCATGGTTTAATTTAACTGGAGGAATAATAGTAATATAATCGTGACCTTCATCAACAGTTGCGCCAACCTTTCTTAATTCAGTTGCCATCGCATATAAGCGATCAGTTTCTTTAACTCGCCAATTGTAAATATTACGAATTGTTGTTGGACCTTTAGCAAACAGCGCTGTTGTGGCGATAGTCATTGCTGCATCTGGGATATGATTCATATCCATATCAACACCGTGTAATTCACCACGAGAGCATTGAATATAATCATCAGCCCAAATAACTTTAGCCCCCATTTTTTCAAGTACATGAGCAAATTGGGTATCGCCTTGTAAGCTATTTTTTCCAATGCCAGTTACTTTAACAGTACCGCCTTTAATTGCAGCCGCTGCTAAAAAATAAGAAGCAGAAGAAGCATCGCCTTCAACTAAATAATCGCCTGGCGATTGATAACATTGATTAGCTTTAACAGTAAATTTTTGATAATTGTGATTGGTAACCAAAACACCAAACATAGCCATCATCTTAATAGTGATATCAATATAAGGCTTAGACACCAAATCACCAATTATAGTAATTTGAGTATCATTTTGTGCTAATGGCGAAGCCATTAACAACGCAGTTAAAAATTGGCTAGAAACCGAACCATCAACTTGGATTTCACCACCAATAAAACCACCATGAAGGTGTAATGGTGGGTATCCTTCATTTTCGAGATAATCAATTTTAGCACCACCTTGACGCAGCGCATCGACTAAATGGCCAATTGGGCGCTCTTTCATGCGTGGTTCGCCGGTTAGCACAATATTATTATGACCAAGGCATAAAGCTGCAGTCAGTGGACGCATTGCTGTGCCAGCATTACCTAAAAAAAGCTCTAATGCATGGTTGGATTGCAAAATACCGCCTACACCTTGCACATCACAAATCGTGCGATCGTGTGATAGCTGATACTTCACACCTAACGCTGCAAGCGCATCAAGCATATAACGAACATCATCACTATCAAGTAAATTCGTTAACCGTGTATTACCTTTACTCAATGCTGATAATAATAAAGCACGATTAGAAACACTCTTTGAACCAGGCAAATTGATAGTACCATTAAATCTTTTTATCGGTTGTAATGTTAAGGATAACATAAGGACTCTCTTTAATATTCTTTAAAATTTCTCTAACGTCGCTTTCAATAAATCAATTGCTTGCTTATCTTTAGCACTATTTTCCCATAACTTATCAAATAAATGGCGATACCGTTTAATTGCATGATAAGATGACGTAATCGACGCAATACCAGTAGTAACATTAGGTAACTCACCTAATCGAAATGGGCTCATTGCTAATGAAATAGGATCCCCATCTTGATAAAAAATCTGAAAAGCAATTGACGGAATAGCTTCTTGTGTAATAGCAATTGTTGGCGCAAGAGATTGTTGTTCAATTAACTGAATTAAGTGATAAACTTCTTTGCGTGCTAGTAGCATTCTTTCCGATTTTTTACCCGGCGAAATAGTTAAATTACCAACCAAACCAATATGTAAAAAACGTTCTACATTACGTAAACTGATTAAATTAATAACTTTTGGAATTGATTGACAGAACTGAGTTTTACGATCTTTTAAAATGGATAAGGTAGTGGCATATTTTTGAGGATCAGCGGGTTTACTCGATTCATTTAACATCATCGCTAAATGAGACAAATAATCAGAAGAAGTTAATAAAAAGGAAAAAGGATCGAAATGAGAATAGATATGAGTTGATTGTTCTTCTAATTGGCGCATACGTTCAAAAAAACCTTCACCACTCGAATAGTATTCAGTATCAATGCCGAGTAAACTAGCAAAAGACGTATCAAGCAAGGAAGCCAATCGCTCTAGAGTTTCAATTTTAACGATCTCACCCTTCTCTAACCGATATACTGCTGCTCTTGAAATTTTAAGGCTTTCTGCAACATCTTCAGCCTTCAAAGAGGCAGCAATCCGATACGCACGCAGACGCTGACCTATAGCACAATAATCAATCGATCCAGTAATCATAATACACTCAAACTATTAGGATTTTGGCAGTGTATCACAAGGTGATAGCAATGCCAATTTTTGGCAAAATGTTTTAGGTGTAGCCTATATTTTTAACAACTATTTTAATAACACATCTTGCAATGCCGATACATTTTCAAATTCAGTAAACTCAGAAATTGCCTCTGGTTGTTTAGCATTATCTTCACGCTTACCAAGAACTTGCGATGCAAATACAAAACCTTTTTTATCCATCACTGAACGGTTATAAAAATCAACTAAATCTTGTTGAGTGATTTTTTTCAATTGTTCAATTTTTTTGTGCCGTGAATCAAACGTAAAACGCGAATTTCGATAGTCAGCCATATAACGACTAAACTCTTCATCCAATGTTTGCGGAGGCATTTTCAATTCATCAAGTACCGCTTTTTTATATTGCTCAATATCTTCTTTAGATAATGCTTTAAGCTTACTTAATATAACAGGATAAAATTCTTGGTAACGCTTAAATAAATAAACTGGATCGTATTGGTTGCTTTGAATGATAAAACTCATTCCAACTGAATCTCCAACTGTAACAGGGCCAGCAAATACAGCGTAGCCGAGTTGTTCATTGGTGCGTAACTGATCATAAAACCAAGGTGAAATAATTTTCGACAACGTATAACTTAGCATACTACTAGCAATTCGATCATAACCTGTTGGAATATAGCTCATCATCAAAGCATTATCAGTGCTTTTCGCATATTGAGTCATTTTGGCCTCCAATGATTTTTTAATCTGAATATTATCAACAGGAGTAAATTCAACATCACGCACTAGTGTTTTTTGGATGGAATGATAAAGATCCAAAGAATCCTCGTTAGACAAATTACCCAAGCTAAGCATATAAGGTACTGAGTGGGTTAATAAATTATCGCGATAAGTTAACACGTCATTAATAGTCATGGTTGCTGTAATTTGACGTCTTTCATCCCGTTCAAAATACGGTAAATCTGACAATTCATTAACAGGATTAACCGCCAACCAATAACTTTTAGCATGCTCAGATTTATCCAATTCCTGCAAATACCAAGATTTAGCTAACACTAAGCTTTGCTCATCAATCGTCACATTGCGATAACTATTAAGAATTGCTGTCACCATTTTTGGTAAATGCTGACTAAAACCACTGGCTGAAATCATTAAGCCATTATCATCATCCGTTGACAACGAAATACCCGCAACGCCTGCCTGAAATAGTAATTGTTCTAAATTACGACTTGCAATGTAATCAAGTAAATTAAAAGCGACCTCTGCTTTAGCATCACTAAAAGCCTCGTTATTCCGTAACGAAACCACAATCGCCGCTTTAGGTTCAGTTTTGAAATATTGACTAACAAAATGAAGATGATTACCACGTTTACTAAACCCAGCTGGTTGAGCTTGAGCACGGTTTTGCTTCACAATTGAAAAATCGTCGGGAATATAAGGATTTAATTCAGGTAAACTAAATGTGAAATTTTTGCCTAAAGCCAACCAATTCGCTTTTTGCTCACTAGTAATATTATCGATTTTATAAGGTGCGTCTACAAAATAAGCCGTCTTATTAGTTGTTTCATTTGGTGAAATAATCCAAACTCTAACGTTATCGGGCGTTAGGCTTTTTAAACGAGCGGTGATCGCTGTTTTATCAAAATTATTAGCAATAAAATCAGAATTTAATATATTTTTAACGGGGTACAACAACATCTGATCAGATAGCCATTCCACATAAGACATATCACGCTCAACATCCTGATACTTAAATTCTAGAGCTAAAACTTTCTTAAGTTCTTCATAATAAGCATCAGAAATTCCTTGCTTTTGAATTAACTGTAAATAATTAAAAATAGCCCCAATAACTTTATCTTTTTGAGCGAGACCATCGTCGGTTAAGCTCACATTAATACTCAACATACCGCTATTACCATAACGGATAGGGTTGATAGACGAACTAATACCTTCAATAAGCCCCTGCTTTTGTAACTGATCAGACAACGTATTGGTGCTACTGTTATCAATTAAATAAGTGATATATTCATCACTTTTATCAGCAAATTTATCTAAATTGTTTTCCATTGGAAATTGTAAAAATAGCAATTTTTTAGGTTGCGCTGGCACCATTGCAATCTGTTTGCTTAGCACATTTGGTGTGATCGCTGGCTTATCAACTATTGGAGCATTAATATTTTTATTAGGGATTTTACCAAAGGTGTTTTCAGCTAATTTTGCCAATTTATTGATCGACTGATTACTATAAATTACCCCCACCATGATATTAGACGAATAATAATCTTTATGGAAAGTCACTAAAGCATCTTGTAATTTACTACTTGGTTTATCACTTAATGTTTCTAAATTACCACCCGAAAACTGTGCCGATGGATGATTAGGGTTAATAGTTTCGGAATTAACTTGCCCGATCCTAAAACCATCATTTGATCTGGCCATTGTCAATTCAGCGTTAACTGCATTACGTTCTTTATCGGCAAATTTAGGATCTAAATTGGGCTCAGCAATAGCATCAGCTAAATAATCCAGTGCTTTATCAAATGCGCTATTTTCAACTTCAAAATAAAAAGCTGTTCTATGTGCCGCAGTGCTAGCATTATAACTTCCCGAATGACGACTTAAAAATTGAGAAAAGCTTGCTGGTTCTGGATAATTTTTCGATCCCATTAATACCATATGTTCAGCATAATGAGCCAACCCTTGTTGCTCTTTGGGATCTTGCAACGAGCCGACAGGCAGTGCTAATGATGCCAGTGATTTTACAGCATTAGGATCAGACACAAGTAACACGCGCATTTTATTTGCTAGCTCAACCACCTCATATTGGCGCTTATCGCGCTCGCTTTGCTGAACTTTTTCTAACAAAACTGGGCTCACTAGCTTATTTTCAATAGCAAACAATACCGGTGAAGTAGTCATAGTTAATAATCCAATAAAACTACCAATTATTAAATTGACTATTTTTTTATTTTTCAAATCCATAATATTCCCTCGCTTGACTTTATCATCAAAAAAATGCGGTTAAAAAGAAAGAAGCAGATGTATCAAAATGATTAAACATAATGATAGATTCCGCTATTTTGTGATGAATACAATCAATGTTCTCGAGTTTTTCTAAACTCAATATCAGGATATCTTTCTTGAGTTAAATTTAAATTAACCATACTTGGTGCCACATAAGATAGATTATCCCCGCCATCTAAGGCCAAATTTTGTTCACATTTTCGTTTAAACTCTTCCAGTTTTTTCACATCTGAGCACTCAACCCAACGCGCTGTTGTCACATTAACTGGCTCATAAATGGCTTCAACGTTATACTCTGATTTTAAACGAGCAACCACCACATCAAATTGTAGCACCCCTACAGCTCCCACAATTAAGTCATTATTGGTTAATGGACGAAACACTTGTACAGCACCCTCTTCGGACAATTGAACTAACCCCTTTAATAACTGCTTTTGTTTAAGTGGATCTTTAAGACGAATTCGACGAAACAGTTCTGGTGCAAAGTTAGGAATGCCTGTAAATTTCAGATCTTCACCTTGTGTAAAAGTATCACCTATTTGAATCGTGCCATGATTATGTAAACCAATGATATCACCAGCATAGGCTTCTTCAACATGTTCACGATCACCTGCCATAAATGTTAAGGCGTCAGAAATATTGATATCTTTAGCAATACGTACATGTCGTAACTTCATGCCCTTTTCATATTTACCCGATACAATGCGCATAAATGCAACGCGGTCACGGTGTTTAGGATCCATATTGGCTTGAATTTTAAAAACAAAACCACTGAACTTTTCTTCTGATGATTCGACTTCACGCTTATCGGTTTGACGAGGTTGAGGAGTTGGTGCCCAAGCTGTTAAACCATCAAGCATATGATCCACGCCAAAATTACCCAATGCCGTACCAAAAAAGACTGGCGTTAAATCGCCTGACAAGAAAGCATCTAAATCAAATTCGTTTGATGCGCCTTGCACTAATTCAAGCTCTTCACGCAGTTGCTGCGCTAAATCATCACCCACCGCTAAATCCAAATCAGGGTTAGTTAACCCTTTAATAATTCGGACCTCTTGTATTGTATGACCTTTCCCTGATTGGTAAAGGTAAGTTTCGTCTTTAGCTAAATGGTAAACACCTTTAAATAACTTGCCACAACCAATCGGCCAAGTAATAGGGGCGCACATAATATTTAACTCGTTTTCAACCTCATCAAGCAGTTCCATTGGATCGCGAATATCACGGTCTAACTTATTCATAAAGGTTAAAATTGGTGTATTGCGTAATCGTGTCACTTCCATTAATTTGCGAGTACGATCTTCAACCCCTTTTGCTGCATCAATTACCATCAAACAACTATCAACCGCTGTTAGCGTACGATAAGTATCTTCAGAAAAATCCTCGTGCCCTGGAGTGTCTAATAAATTAACTAAGCAGTCATTATAAGGAAACTGCATCACAGATGTAGTAATTGAAATACCACGTTGCTTTTCCATTTCCATCCAGTCTGACTTAGCATGCTGGGCATTAGCGCCACGGCCTTTAACTGTACCAGCTGTTTGAATTGCATGACCAAATAACAATACTTTTTCGGTAATGGTTGTTTTACCAGCATCGGGGTGAGAAATAATTGCAAAAGTGCGACGTGCATTAACTTCGTCTAAATAAGCTTGTTCTGTCATAAAACTGTTTTAACTCACACAAAAATAATCACATATTTTAGCAGGTATCTGTCTGTTTTGCTATTGATGTTATATGCAACGTTATTTGCCTTATTTATTTATCTATGCATAATATTTGACTTAATAAGTAATGCACTATTTACTGCTTTTTGTTAAAAAGTTTCAGGTAACTATATGTTTAAGTATAAAAACTGGGATTTGCTATGAACATTCGTGATTTAAAATTGTATTTACATTTATGCGAAACCTGTCACTTTGGTATAACGGCAAATGCTATGCATGTTAGTCCATCAACCTTATCAAGGCAGATCCAACGACTTGAAGAACATTTTGGTCACGCGCTATTTATTCGAGACAATAGGCAAGTACAAATCACTTCGGAGGGCGAAAAAGTTAAACGTTTTGCTCAACAAGTAATAAACATGCACCAACAACTAAAATATGATTTAGATCAATCTAACCAACAAATTGTCGGCGAACTCACTCTATTTTGTTCAGTCACCGCTGCATATAGCCATCTACCTGAAATACTTGATCGCTTTAGGATCCACTATCCTCTAGTTGAAATCAAACTATCAACGGGTGATGCTGCTGACGCTGTAAAGAAAATTCAAGCAAATGAAGCCGATTTAGCTATAGCAGGTAAACCAAAACAGCTCCCTACTGGTATTGAGTTTTTAAAATTTGGCGAAATTGAAATGGTATTGCTAATACCTAAACTTAATAGCACGTTTAGTGACAAACTACATCAAAAACAGCCTGACTGGCATAATATTCCCTTTATATTGCCTGAACATGGCCCTAGTCGCCACCGTATTGATTTATGGTTTAAGCAAAGAAAAATTTCCAATCCCAAAATTTATGCTACGGTTGCAGGACACGAAGCCATTGTATCGATGGTTGCTTTAGGTTGTGGGGTAGCCTTATTACCTAAAGTCGTAATGGACAATAGCCCTGAACGAATAAGAGAGCGCATAACCGAATGGTCAACAAACTTAATGGAACCGTTTGATGTTGGTATTTGTGTACAAAAAAGAAGATTATCAGAGAAAATCATTGCTGCCTTTTGGGCAATTTGCAATCTCAATTTATCTAATAACGCATAACAAAAATATAGTGTATAATCACACCTCAAAAAATTAAAACTATATAACGTGTTAACTAGCATATACCTAATTTTTTATTAAGATTTTATGTAGCAGAATAACATTGCATGGTATTGAAAATGAAAAAGATAAAATTAAGAACGTTAGCCTCATTAATATTTTTTGCCGCTGTTACTATGCCATTAATGGCACAGTCCAATACCACAAAATCAACCACCTCTAACATAAACGCTGGTACTGGCAAAAACAATACAAAAGCCGATAGCAAAACGGCAACGTCAACCACAACTATAACAACCAATACTGAAACTAACAGCAGCACGCCATCCCCAATTGATAACACAATTAAAAAGCCAAAGTGGCTAGTTCGCAATACATTGGCTTATTATGATGGTGATAGTGATGACCTTGTTACAGCTGGACTTGGGTTTACCCCATTATCAACCACTATTATCGTGCCAGAAGTTGAAATTCCAGCTAAACCAAACTTTCAAGAACGCCGACAAGCCAAACTAAATCGCTATATTGACACCAAAATTGGTGAAGGAACACTATTTGGTTTTAGAAAGCAAGAACTAACCCCTTTGTTTGACGGTAAAATTGCAGGTACCGAAATATCAGCTGTACAAAGACAAGACGGTGTTGGCATGTTGCTACAAATTCCACTTGATTTTAACAAAAATAAACCTTGCATTGTTGCGGTTCCTGCTAGTGATTCGGATGGAATATTTAATACCAAAGATATACAGATTCGTGGATTATGGGGACTCCGTCACAACTGTGCAGTAGTATATAACGACAAAGGGCTAGGTAACGGCATTTATGATATTGAACGCAAACTTGGATTCACCGTTTGGGGAGAAGTACAAAGCGGTAACATCTTATTCTCTCCTTCGATTAATAATAAAGAAAAATATATTAAAAAATATCCCCACCGCTATGCTATAAAACAACTACACTCGCAACTCAATGCCGAAGCCCGCTGGGGGGAACACGTATTAAAATCCCTAGAATTTGCTTTTTATGAACTTAATATTAAGTTTTCACCGAATGATCAAGCTATATTCAACAAAGACAACACTCTGGTTTTAGTCTATGGCGCAAGTGATGGTGGTGGAGCAGCATTAAAAGCTGGAGAATTAGACGACCAAAATATAATTAACGGCATTGTTGCAGTTAATCCACAAATTCAACCAAATCTTGACAAAGCCTCAATTAAACTCAAAATCGGCAACAACAACTCGCAAAAGTTAGAAGCCAAATCTATTGCTAATTACAGTGCTTATGGTGCGTTATATATACCATGTGCCATACCAGCCATAACAGCTTATAAAGAAGATGCTTATGTACCTTATGCGGATTATTTTCTTTATTCACAAGAGCGCTGTAACGCCCTTAAAAAAGCAAAGTTACTTACTACAGGAACACCAAAAGAAGCGCTAGAAAAACTACATAAAAATGGTTGGACACCAGAAATGGACATCCAACTACCCTATTTTTACTACACTGAATCCATTGGTCTACCTTATCAATATATTAGTGCTTATGGCAAATATAGTGTCACCGAAAATATGTGCAATTTTTCGGTAGCAAGCACCCAGCAAAACCCAATTAACAACACAGGAAAAGTTGCACCATTAAAAGAAATTTCGTTTGAACAAATATGGGGAATGGCTAAAGGCCATTTACCGCTTTGGAATGGCCGTAATGCAACGGTTTTGGATCTAGTTGAAAACGAAGATCTCAACACTCCAAGACGTGAATTTTATTCTAGCTCGCAAACAAAAAATACTATTGATTATGGCACCAAAGGGTCGATCTGTGTTTATGAAAAATCACAAGAACCACGAGTTAACGAAGGCATAAAACAAGTTATGGCATCGGGTAACTTACATGGTATAAAAACCTTTATTGTCCATGGTCGGAATAATGTTAAACAATTACCAAACTATACATCGCGCGCTTATGTTGCATTAAACAGTTTGGTAGAAGGTAAACAATCACAACTGCGATATATTGAAGTAGAAAACGCCAGCTACTTAGATGGCAGAGCCCCATTTGACAACACATTACTACCAATTGATTATTATGGCGAAGATGCCATCGAATGGTTATGGGCTAACTTAACCAACAACGCTACGCTACCAATAAGCCAAGTTGTACATACTAAAACTCGTGGAGGTAAAAGTGGTTATGCGCCACAAATAACCAACAACAACCTAAAACCGATAGCCCAAACGCCAAATAGCAACAGCATTATCCAAAAAGAGGATGGCAAACTGATATTGCCTAATTAACAGCAAATATTCAAAATGCTACTGGTTTAAGCACAGCGGCTTGAACTGGTAGCACCAAAACTCAGCTTAGCTAGAGCTAAGCTTTTACTATTAAACAGATTTTGGGATATAACAAAAAAAATAACGACTCTAATTGAGCATAATGCTGCTTAACATCAATAATTGTTTCTTTTAACAAATATAATTTTGGTCGTCTATTTGCCATACCACTAAGGACATTACCAACAAAGTCAATAGAAGCATAATTTTCGAGCCACTCCCCTTGCCACATTGAATTCATAAAATGCTGATAATCTACCGGATAAACGTCAATATAAGGTTGGATATGAGCTTTTGTTACTTGATTAAATTGAGACACACTCGACAACAAACCATAATTAGCCCAATGCTTTGACAAAAAATGATCCCACACAATATCTAATGTAATGGGTGCAACTCGCTGATGCGATTTTCTAAACAGCAGCTTGGCTTTCTTAACTTCAAGCAGGCTATCGGTCAATCTATCAATTTTACGGTGTAGCATAATGCCATCGGCAATATTAGAGTTATAAATTAAATAAGGATCACCTTTAACAAAATCAGCAACTGTATTACCAATCAACGAACTACGTGCTAACGTAGCCAAATGCAAATGAGCAAGAATATTCATAAAAGTAACCGTTAATTATTCACGATGTTTAAATTCGCCTTCGGCGAAACCTTCTCGCCAGTAACTAGTAATATGAAAAGCATCAGGCGACAAATGTATATATTTATCTTTAATAGCATGACGAACAGATTGTGCCAACGAACTCTCCATCCCTCCCCAAAACAACAGCTTATTTTGCTCTGATAAATCAGCATTAATTACCGCATCAACTAATTGAAAGGGATTATCCCTATTTTGTATAAACCAATTCACCTTAATATTTTTATTATCTGGCAACGGCACTATATCACTTTTATGATTAACCTGTATAAAGGCAAAAGCCTTCTGATTTTGAGGAAGATGTTCAAGCGTATAACATATGGCGGGCACAGCCGAAATATCCCCCATTAACACCAAACAATTATCAGTAAATCGCAACTTGCTGGCTGCCGCAATCAAACCAATTTGGTCACCAATCTTAGTTTTTTGCGACCACACTGAAGCCAATCCTGTATCATGAATAGCAAAATCAACAAAAAATTGATTAGAGGCACGCTCAAATTCGCGCACACTATAACTACGGACTAGCTGACGTTGCTTATCATCAACAGCGATTTTATTATTATCATCAAGTTTAGGGAAAGTAATTACATTGGTTGAAGGATCAGGAAAAAGCAATTTTAAATACGGACAAATCCATAATGGATCGATATTTACTGGTTTATCGCTACTAAACTGTATGCGAATAAAACTGGGAGATATTCTTTCAATATTCAATACTGTTAATAACGCATTGACGATGACTTTCTTATTGAATTTGATTTTTCCTATTTTTTCATCCATCAGCTGATCCTTATATTTATTGCTAAATGGCTCATCATACAACAAAATATATTAGAATAATGCTATTTTTATAATTGAAAAAATAGATAAACTTGTTTAACCCAAAAGCGATGAAACAAGTTTAGAAAAAATCAAATTAAAAAATAAATTTAAAACGATAACGCACCAAAAGCATTACACCAGTCTTGATCAAACTTAGTAATCGCCGCATCAACAGCTGGATCAGAAATAAATAGCTCAGCCACATCTACTGGCAACGTAATAGACTTACAACCAGCAAGCATACAATCTAACGCTTGCCTTGGCGTTCTAAAGCTTGCGGCTAACACCATCGATTGTGGACAGTGCAAATCTAACAATTTTTGTAATTCCAGTACTGTATCTTTACTATTTCCGCCTTGAGCATCAATGCGATTAACATAAGGTGCAATATATTTAGCCCCTGCTAATGCAGCTAAAAATCCCTGCCCTGCACCATAAACAGCCGTTCCCAAAGTTGGAATTCCTTGCTGGGTTAATTCTTTAATTGCAATCAATCCTTGAGCATTAACAGGAATTTTAGTCACAATCGATGGTACTGCTTTTCTAAGCTGATGAGCTTCTTTTATCATTTCATCAGCATTACTTGAAAGTACCTGAGCAAATAGTAATTTATCTGAACCCAATACTCCCTGTAGTTCATCTAATAACGAAAAAATTGGCTTGCCCGATTTTGCTACAATGCTTGGATTAGTGGTAACCCCACTAATAGGTAACACCTCAGCTAAACGTTTAATGGCGACAAGATCGGCGGTATCTAAATATAATTCCATGGTTAACTCCTAGCTAAAACCAACAAATATCTATTAACGTATACATATAACGCTCTTTGTATTACAAATTTTGCGTTACAGCTATAGTAAAAAAAACTGATCCAACCGCCTAGAAGACAATTTTGTCATTTACTGGATTTTTGTACGCTAAATAAGAAATTGAGATTTAGATCACACAACGAAAAATTAACATTAACTTATTAAATAAAAGAAAAATTTATACTTATTTTCATCTTTTCCATATGCGTATATAATCTAAACGATAGTACACACTTGATTTATCATTAACTTAATTTATGACAAAAATCATTAACGAAAAACTAACCAAACTAGTCAATAACCAAGAGTCAATCAATCATATCTATTTTGCCAATAGTAATGCTTGTCCGCCTTCACTTGCCTACCAAGTCAACTTTCCTAGAATTGAAATTATATTAGAAGGAAAGCAACAGATGCTATGGGCGGATAGTAATGGCAAAGTTATTGAAAAAATATTATCAATTAATGATCTTTTATATATTTCCGCTCAAAGTTGGAACAAACCCATTTGGACAAACCCTGTTACTTCATTAAACATATTGTTTGGTAAACAACAAATTGGTATAAGCCTATTGCAATGGGATGGCACACAACTAATTCCGCTTGGGCAAATTAACACACCAAGACGAGGCCCGCGGGTTGGTACATTTATTATTCAAGCGCTGACCGAACTTATCTGGCAAAACCAATCATGTAAACAAAATCAAACTGCTTACTATCTTATTCACAGTTTACTTAGCAACACACTCGATTTGTTAAATATCAATATCAAAACATCATCCAAAACTACTTGCCTATATGAAGCCATTCGCCAATATATTGATACTCACTTTCGTGAAGATATTACACGCGACTTTTTAGCTAATATGTTTTACATTTCACCCAATTACTTATCACATCTATTTCAAAGCGAGGGAAAAATAGGGCTAAATGAATATCTAAATCATATTCGCTTAGAATATGCAAAATCGCTATTAAAGGATTATGATCTAAATATAAAAGAAATTGCTCTAGCATCGGGGTTTAAAGATAGTAATTATTTTTGTCGGATTTTTAAAAAAAAGACAGAGCGAACACCCACTGAATATCGTCGACAATATCATAGTAAGTTAATGTGCAAATAGTTTTTTCACAGTTAACTTTCAAACTTTTTTGTTTTTTAATTTAATAATTTTAATTAAAATTAAGCTGTTATACAGTAGTAAACGTTATGCTGTTAAAAATAATAATGCCAGAATTTCTAACCGCCTATGCGGCGGTAAACGAAAAGCAGGATCGACGGCGATTGTCTGATTTTTTCTAAACCGCCTATGCGGCGGTAAACACACGCTAAAATATATCAAGCTTCCGACTAATTTTCTAAACCGCCTATGCGGCGGTAAACTGACTTTAGGCTCACCATAACGAGGAATGTAGTTTCTAAACCGCCTATGCGGCGGTAAACACCGACCCCACGGGAAAACTGATGCGAGTTTATTTCTAAACCGCCTATGCGGCGGTAAACAGCGTACTGGGGTTTATTAAAAACATGAACAATTTCTAAACCGCCTATGCGGCGGTAAACACCACGACGAGAATCTATAATGTATAAATATATTTCTAAACCGCCTATGCGGCGGTAAACCATTATCGCTTAAAGATGCTAGGATTTTGGTCTTTCTAAACCGCCTATGCGGCGGTAAACATCAGAGCGCCATTAATAACTGGCGGTAAAATTTTCTAAACCGCCTATGCGGCGGTAAACTAGAAACCGATATACTATAAACCCTGTTTAGCAAAAGGCAAATAGGATTTCTGTTTTCAAAAACCCTTTTTTGAAGATCTTACATAATACTTTGTTTTTATTTACTTTTATTTATTAATAAAAAAAAGGGTTGGCAGTGTTTTAGCTATTTCTATGATGGATCAATTTTACCGTTAGAAATTACTTATATATCGTTTTGATTTTATTAAATTTTGGTTTTGTATGTTAAACAAAACATACAAAACCAAAAATAAAAAAATCAATCTAACTTAGGATGCTGATCGACTAAATTCTGACGCTGTTGTTGTAATGTTTCGATCTGCTGTTCTATATCTTCGACTTTTTGTTCTATTGAGTCAAAGTGATCCGATAATATTTCTTTTGCCTCTGACCTGTCTGATGCTGCGGGCGTTGCGCCGCGGAGTGGACGGTTTGCGGTTTCTTTCATTTTTATGCCTGTAAGTAAACCCACTAATGCCACAACCATTAAATAATAAGCTGGCATGTATAAATTATTACTTTCTTCAACCAACCAAGCCGCCACTGTTGGAGTAGCACCAGCAACTAATACCGAGATATTAAATGATATAGCTAGAGCACTGTAACGAATACTAGTCGGAAAGATAGCCGGTAAAATTGAGGCCATAACACCAGTAAAACAGTTAAGTAATACAGCTAAAATCAATAATCCTAAAAAGATAAGACCTATAATATCACTATTGATCATAACAAATGACGGATAAGCAAGAATTAATAAACCTAAGCTTCCCCCAATAATGAACGGCCTGCGACCTATTTTATCGCTAATAAAACCAATTAATGGTTGAACAAATAACATACCTATCATGATAGCAATAATAATTAGTACGCCATGATCTGTATCGTAATTTAAGTTATGAGATAAATAACTAGGCATATAGGTAAGCAACATATAATAAGTCACATTAGTAACAATCACTAACCCTACACAGACTAATAGGCTTTTCCAATATTTGATAATAATCTGTTTGAAAGTCATTTTAGGTTGATTAGTAATATGATCGCGAACATTTTGATCCATCAAATCGGTATGCTGTTGAAATGCAGGTGTTTCATCTAGTGCATGACGTAAGTAAAGCCCAATTAGTCCTAGCGGTAAAGCGAATAAAAATGGAATTCGCCAACCCCAATCATGAAATGCAACTTTGCCAAGAATACTAGATAAAAGCACGACTAAACCTGCTCCAACTAAAAAACCAGCAATCGAACCAAAATCTAACCAACTCCCCATAAAACCACGTTTGCGATCTGGCGAATATTCGGCAACAAATATAGCCGCACCAGAATATTCCCCCCCTATTGAAAATCCTTGCGCAAATTTAGCTAGCAATAATAATATTGGCGCAGCAATACCAATTGAGGCATAAGAAGGAATTAAACCAATACAAAAAGTGCTTAACGACATAATAATGATGGTTATTGATAATACTTTTTGGCGTCCAAATTTATCACCAAGGATCCCAAACACTAAACCGCCTAACGGCCGAACTAAAAATGGTACGGAAAACGTGGCGAGTGCGGCAACCATTTGAACACTAGGGGATGCATCAGGGAAAAAGACTTGCCCTAAAACATAGGCTAAAAAGCCATATACACCAAAATCAAACCACTCCATCGCATTACCAAGTGCTGCTGCGGTAATGGCTTTTTTTAACTTGCTATCATCAATTATCGTAATATCGTTGATGTTTAATGGTTTATTTTGGGACTGTCTTATTTTTTTCATAAAATACCGCCTGTTTACATACAAATAATAAAAGGAATGATGCAACAAGGTAAACGGTTACCTTTTAATACACAAAGAACAATACTTTTTAGATTACACTTTGAAAAAGTGTTTATCAGTTAATTAAAATTGAAGCAAAATACAGCAAATATAAAAAAAGAGGATAATAAAAAAGCAAAAACTAATGTTTTATTGTTTGTTTTAATTTCTACTAAATAACAACAAAACAATTCCTTTTTGTGAAAATTGAGAGCTAATTATAGCAAAATAACCTCATTTTGTAAAATTTTCTTGATTTTTAAGTTAATACTAAAGCCATTTAAAAATGGTTGTTTGCTTATTAACTATTTCCGTGAACAAAAGTAGATCCCAATAACTATTAGTACTATCGACACAATATGAAAATACGCAACTGGTGTATGTAAAAATAAAATACTGAAAATTCCTGCTGACAAAGGGATAATATGAGTATAGATTTGCCCACGTGTTGCACCAATATCCATAATACCTTTATTCCAAAATAAATAAGATAACCAAGACGCAAAAATAGCAATATATAATAAGCCAAGCAAAAAACTTGTTGAGGTATAATGCGCTAGGTTGGAAACTGGGTAAAAATAAAAATACACTAACGCAACAGGAAGTAACATGACCGAACCTAACACGGCACTAACAGTCACAAAAGCATTGCCAGATATAGATTTATCTTTTAACCGTATAAATGCACTATAACAAGCCCAGCTCATTGCTGATGCCATTGCCCATAAATCCCCTTTATTAATATTACTCAACTCACTTAAATTAGTTAGATTTCCTTGTAAAATCAAATAAATCACGCCAATTGTACTAAATAGCACGCCTAAAATATTATTTTTTGAAATCGTATCATTAAATAACAATTTATTCATAACCAACACCATACATGGTGTTGCTGAAAGGTAAATTGATGCATTAAGCGATGAGGTATATTGCAATCCAACATAAAGTGTTAATGGAAATAAAATCTGCCCAAAAATGGCTAACAAACAAATGGGACCAATTGATTTTCTAATTTTGGATAAGTCATTACGAACTTGACGTTGATATAAACACAATAATAACAGCGCAGTAATAACCCAACGACCTTCGGATATTACCATAGGATCGGCTTGAGTAACTAAAACACGTCCAACAACGTAATTACCACCCCAAAAACAAGCCGCCAAAGTAAGAAATAAATATGGCATAACAATACCCAAATATTAGTATAAAGATATAATGGTATGAATTCTATTATATACCTAAAAAAAGCAAGAAATAACCAAATTTACAAACAAATACTTTACCTATTTTTATACAGTTAATTGGTTCAATTTATAACAACGCTAATAACTTAATCTAGAATACTTATTTGTTATCCATTAAAATAATTAAACTAAAACTGACAAGGTAATTCCTATGCGCTGGAGAGACCAACGAGAGAGCGATAACATTGAAGATCGTCGCTCACAATCAGGAAGTGAAATAGGAACAAGACTTCCAATTGGTGGTAAAGGTAAGATTGTTTTATTTATTGTAGTGTTAATTGCTGGCTATTATGGTGTTGATTTAACTGGCTTGCTAGATTCAACACTAATTGATACGAACAGTACCGAACAAAATACTAATCAATATTCAATTGATGATGAAGATGCCGTCAAATTTACGTCTATCATTTTAGCAAGTACTGAAGATTATTGGCATCAAGAATTTCAACGTTTAGGTAAAACCTATACTCCCCCTAAGTTAGTACTTTATAAAGGCTCTACAAGAACATCTTGTGGCACTGGTCAAACCTTTATGGGACCATTTTATTGTAGTATTGACAAAACTGTCTATCTAGATATGTCTTTCTATCAAGAGATGAAACAGCGACTTGGTGGTGGTGGCGACTTTGCTCAAGGTTATGTAATTGCGCATGAAGTTGGTCATCATGTACAAAATTTGCTGGGCACATTTAGCCACGTTGAGCAATTAAAACAAGGTCAGTCCACAATCACAAATAACCAATTGTCGGTTAAATTAGAACTCCAAGCCGATTGTTTTGCTGGCATGTGGGGCAATGCAATGCAACAGCAAAATCGGCTGGATGAAGGTGATATTGAACAAGCTTTAAACACCGCAAAAGCCATTGGTGATGATCGCTTGCAACAACAAAGTGAAGGTTATGTTGTACCTGATAGTTTTACCCATGGTACATCTAAGCAACGTTATACTTGGTTTAAACGTGGGTTTGATAGCGGTGCCATTAACGAATGTAATACATTTGCTCAATAAGGAAATAATATGTTAAAAAAGTTAATTAATCGCGTTTTACTAGTCAATGATGATGGCTTTGATGCACCAGGTATTAAACTATTGCAAGAAGTGGCAAAAAATATAGCTCACGAGGTTTGGGTAGTTGCACCAGCCATAGATCAAAGTGGAGTATCTTGTTCAGTGAGCTTAAAAACGCCATTTAGAGTTGTTCAACGTGGAAAACAAGAATTTGCCGTTTATGGCACTCCTGCCGATTGCTCACTATTTGCAATTAAATATTTGATGGCTAACAACCTACCCGATCTAGTACTATCTGGAATTAATAATGGCTCAAATGTAGGATTTGAAACAGTGTTATCTGGCACTGTTGGTGCGGCAATGATGGCTATGACTTTGGGCATTCCTGCAATTGCATTGAGTCAATTAACCAGTGAAGATAACCAGCCAACTGACTGGAGTTGTGCTAAACATCACGCTCAAACAGTTATTGCTAAATTACTTTCGTTACCATCTGCGCAAAATATTTGTTTTAACGTTAATTTTCCTGCATGTACAGCACAACAAATTAAAGGTTTGAAAATAACAAAACAAGGCGATAGCGATGTAAGTCGTTTTATGGTGATACCAACACAAGATCCCGAAGGCAACGATTACTTTTGGTTTAGAGCAAAACGCAATTTACAAATACTTGATGACAATAAAGAACTTGATGCCGCTAATGCCAACTTTATTGCCATTACGCCATTGGGTTATGAAAGGACCGATTATGCCTTTTATGAAAAACTGTTAAACACATCTAATCTTTAATTGTTTCAGTAATTTGTCTTCCTAACTATTAAGAAGACAAATTACACTTAATTATTTATTTACTATTGATTGTGTTATTAATTATCTAACTATTCATCTACTTTCAGCCCACGTTAGTTTTTACATCTTTCACCAACGTACAGAATAACAATGATATCGCAACCATTACTAACGCAATCCAATAGATAACCTCATGTCCATAGGCTTCTGATACAAATCCTTGCAACATTCCAGCTATAATTATGCTGAAAATAACACCATTATTAAATAAAGTAGAAGCCACTCCCATTCGGGTAGGCAATAAATCCTGAAAATAGATAATACCAATGTTAGCTACAATACCAATAAATAGAGCATTAAAGAGCTGTAATGCTAATAAGGCATATTTACCAGTACAAAAAATCATACCAAGATAAAAAATCAAACCGCAAACAATCGCAATAAAAAACAGATTTCGTTTACCTAAATGGGGTACTAAATATCCAGCGATAAGCATAACTGGAATTTCGATACCAGCAGCAAGCCCCATCAATACACCCGGCAATGAATCTGAAAGATGTAATACAACATCAACATAAATTGGCATATCAATAATATACATCATATTTGCTGTCCACATAAATACCGTAGATAGCAATAAACAAAGCACATTTGTATTCTTCCAAAGTGGTTGATTTGCTGCTTGTAACTCTGCTTCGTTATTTAGTTGTGAGGTAGGATTTTTTTCAACCGAAGGTAAAAAAATAGCAACAAACAGCATCGCGACCATAAACATGCACATGCCCGTTAAATACATTGCCGTAAAACCAAAATTAATAGCTAAGCCAAAAGAAATTGGTGGGCCAAATACCCAAGCAAGCGAAAGTTGAGCTCGAATAAGTGAATTAAATGCCACAACATTACGCCCAGTTTTAACGGCATATTCGCGTGCTAAAGCAAAAATTTGTGGCATAGCAGCAGACGATAACGCAGCAAACAAAACACCCAGCGTGATTAAAACCAAATAGTGACGTGTAAACGCAAAAGTAATGCTATTAGCAATGCCCATTAAACAGCAAAATATAACAATATAACGCCTATCGCCCTTTTTATCGGAATATTTAGCTAATAGAAAGCTACCCACAATACTGGCTAAAGCATTAACAGAAAAAAAAAGTCCAACTAGCCGTGAATTAACATTAACTTCAAAAGTTAAAAATCGACTTAAAGTAGGAGATTGTAAAGCACCAGCAATACCAACAATAAAAGTTGTGACTAGAAATGCGACAAAAATAGTGCTTTGCTTTTGGCGAAACGAAGATACTTTAGTCATAACAATACATAGTAGAGGAATTTATACCAATTATATACTTAAAATTGGCATAAACGTAACAAAATTAAGGCTAAAATAAAGTTGATTAATTTTTTGCTGATTTATTACGGATAATAATCAACATTTAACTACTTATTGGCGAACCATAAATTTGCAAGGCTCGCAAGCTTTGCCTGCTAAAAGCCCCAACTTGCGCGGGGGCTTTATTCTTATCTATATTGTCCTCTCAGGCACCATAAGACCTTCTGCTCCCTAAGGATTAAGAACTAAACGCTAAAAGCTAAGGTGCGGTGCAAAGGCCATAGCGGGAGTTGCTGGCACTGTCGCTGTGGACGCCGCCGAGGTACGAGTAGACATTGAACTGGCTGCTACCTGTAGCGTCGCCCGTCCAGTAGTAGCCGTAGACGAAGCCCGCATCAGGGGGGTAGACGTGCATGTCGCCCCACTCCGTGAAAAATCCAGCGCCTATGTGACGCATGTAATTATTATCTGATGAACTAGGTGCTGCACCTAAATTATTATAGTTTGAATTGGTTAAATCTCTTACCCTCGGTATGCGATAACCCAAACCTCTACACCATCCAGATTGTTCATTATAATATCTTCTTACGGCCCCACTACTGATGAACCACTTCTTCAACACAAATCCATATTTTACTACCTCATCACCGGTATTAATATCTCTACCCACTAACTCAAACGTCTGTGGTAACCCTGGCTTAGCTATTTGACTAGGACTAGGATTCTTCCACTGGCTTCTTGCCTCTGGACCTGTTAGCTTAACACGAGCTACGGCTTTTCCAGAAATCCAGCTATAATTAGGCACAACATTGGTCACTGTTGCAGTGATTCCCTCATGCGTGACAGGTGCCCATGTCAATTCTTCTATATCTCCAGTTATGAGTAAATCAAAATATAAATTATGTGCACCCGTGGTCGGAAAATTGAGGTTGTATGAGTTAGGATTGATTGATTGAACTAAAAAGCCTTCACCTGGATTCCATATGTCAGCTGGACCTGCATATTCGTCGTTACCAAAAGTTAGATTTGGCCTTACATAATTGATAACTGGCGACGGTATTATTATTGCATCACTACGATTACCCGCTCTAACCTTTTTACCATTTGCCTGTACATTCCATGACGATGACAATAATAACAGTGCTGATACTAACAAAGCTGTTTTAGGTGATTTGAGCGATAATTTCGATAATTCGTTGAGAAATAATTTGGAAGGTATAAATAAGTTTCGTGAAAAAACTCGTCGAATAAGATTATTTGATAAACTTAAGACATAGGTTTGTCAGTGCTGGTGACTAAAATGATAATGCATTATGGTTAACCTGTCAAGTAATGATTTATTTTATTTAGATTTTTATAATTATTCGCTTATTTAATAAGCTTGTTTTCCTACAGCCATAAAAGTATAACCATTTATAAAATAGTTGGCTAGTTTTTTGGCGGACTTTTTTGTAAAGAAATGTAAAGATGAAAACTGATCCTCGCCAAAAAAGTGGACAAAAGTTTCCTCTATGATATAAACAAAAATCATAGGAGACAAATATCATGGTCAAAAAATTTAGTATCGAATTCAAACAACAATCAGTGGATTATGCGTTATCTAATGCACACCTTTCTATCAGCGAACTTGCCAACCATCTAGGTGTGGGTAAATCAACCCTAGATAAATGGATTAGGCAACTTTCCCCGAATAAAACTAGCCGTCGAGAGTTAACCGCTGAGCAACAGCGGATTATGGCGTTAGAAAAAGAGATTAAAGAACTGAAAATGGCTAATGATATACTAAAAAAGGCGCATGTGCATATCATCAACAATCCAAGTCGGTGAAGTACGCTTATATGAAAAATCATTTAACCAGCTATCCCGTTACTAGGATATGCTCATTACTTGGTGTCAGTTCATCAGGTTATTATGCTTGGTTAAAAAGAGCAAACAAATCCGCCAAACTCAGCGAGTATATCCAAAAACAGTATTGGCAACATAAAGCCCGTTTGGGTGCACCAAGCCTGCTTCATGATGTTAGGGATACAGGCTATTTAGTGTGTAATACATTAAAGCAAACTTTGTTTCGGCGTCACTTTCCTAAAAATGTCTTCATTCATAGTGACCAAAGAATTCAATATTCCTGTGCTGATTTCAAGCAATTATTGTTACAATATGGACTAAGGCAAAGCATGAGTCGAAGAGGAAACTGCTTTGATAATGCTGTTGTTGAAAGTTTTTTCATACACTCAAACCCCATATTATTCATTGTTGTTATTATGAAACGAGGATGCAGGCTAATAAAGCACTATTTGAATATATTGAAATCTATTATAATCGTATTCGTCGTCTTTCAGCCAAAGGCTAGATATCGCCGCAGCAATATGAATAGCAATTTTACCAAAACAATAAAATGATAGCGGTGGGCACTGTCTAATATTTTTGCAAAGATCAATTATTACTTTGATAAAAGAGGTATCTAAGAAAAATGTTCAGCATAGAATGAATCGAAATACTAACTAGAGGCAAAGATTAACGCAATGTGAACTTGAGAACATTCAATGTGATAGAGGACTTTAATCGTGAGGCGCTAGGCATTGATATTGCAGTCAGTTTACCGGCAGAAAGAATTACCCGTTACTTAGATAAACTGGCCGAATATCATGGATATCCATTAAAAATACGGGTCGATAATGGACCAGAATTTACAGGAAAAACCTTTATAAACTGGGCTAAATCACATGATATAGTCATTGATTATATAAAGCCCGGTAGCTATTATCAAAATGGTTATATTGAACGATTTAATCGTACCTATCGTACTGAAGTACTCGATTTATATCTTTTTAACAACTTAGCACAAGCAAGGAGAATAACCGAAGAATGGTTAACGATTTATAACACCGAAAGACCACATGAGGCGTTAAATAACATGACACTGCTCGAATATAAAACATTAAAACAAGCAGCTTAATTTTCTACGTGAGTTGTGTACTAAGTTTGGGGGATTTACAGTTCTTTGGTTGATTATTCTCTATTTACATATAAACTTCCCACAGTTCAAGGATTAAGAACTAAACACTAAGGTACGGTGCAAACAGCATAGCCACCTCCAGAGGTGCCCCACTGATCCACATAACCATTACGGTGAATATATAAGTGAGTTGTATTTGATACCGCATCATTCGTCCAAATATCACCACGACCAAAACCTGCCACATCACCATAATAGGATAAATCGCTCCACTCACTTAAAAATCCTGCCCCTATTTGACGTTGGTAATATAGACTACCGGACGACGGTGTGGAGCCATCTATGTCGCTTATACATGGAAAATAAGCATTATCCACACCACATTTCGCATTGCTTAAATCTCTTATCTTCGAAAAACGATAACCCAAACTACTACACCAAGTTGCTTGCTCAGGAACAGTAGTATATTTCTCTCCCCGATGGACAAACCACTGCTTTAGCTCAAATCCATATTTAACAACCACACCACTGCTATTCTTCCCTTCCAACACAAATAGTTGCGGCAAAGATGGCACAGTAAGTCGACTAGGATTACTTGATTGTATTTGGATATTATTCGCCCTAGGACCATTTAACGTTACTCGCGTTACGTTTTTGGATTTATCTGTAATCCAATCATCATATGTAGTAGTGCCCGTGCACCATCGGCATGGAATGGTGAATGAGTCTGAACGAGGTTTTACCCAATTCACTGTTGCAGTTATCCCTCCGTAAGTTTTTGAAGACCAGGTCAACTGACTTGCATCCACCCCACCTATATCCAAATCAAAATATAATCCATCTGCCCCCGTAGTGGGAAAATTAAGGCTATAAGAAGATGGATTAATTGACTGTGTTAAAAAACCTTTAGTAGGATCCCATATACTAGATGGACCCGCAAAGCGAGGATTATCTCCAGCAAAATTAGTACCACCAAATATCAAACGAGGCCTTACATAGCAAACTTTAGGCTGCTGTGAATTTGGGTTGATATAATATGACACCGTATTTCCGTTTAAAGTACTTCTATTTGGCACACCATACTTTGTTTCTAAAGTAGCATCCGTACTACTTAATGTTATCCTATAAGGTGCATTACAAATATCTAATATATCACTGCGACTAACGGCATTACTATTTTTATCAGTAAACGATACTGATATATTCCCTGTCGCAGTGACACTATTAGCTCCCTGTCCATCTCCATCATCATCTCCCCAATTACCTTGTGTTACCAAGCTACTTATACTCACAGAGTCGGTTGATGGTGGAACTATCATTTCAATATTAGCAAGCGTATCACCTGCATTAGGTAAATGAATTGGCGTCATCGCTGAGTTATTATTTTGTGGAGTGAAAACTTGACCGTCCGATAACTTAATACTTATTAAATCATCAGTTGTAGTTAATTTAGTGACGCCACCATCAAGCGTCAAATACGGCGCAGAGCCGTTAATAACCTGTGAGGTCCGAGCTAACAACGCCTGCGAACTCACTGAATATGGCAATAACAACAATGGTGCAAAAACTATGGCTAATTTGGATAACAAGTTGGAAATCGACGGCAATCTTGGCGATTTCGCTAGATTTGATAATAAAAAGCAAAATGGAGTTTGTTTTTGATTACGGTAAAACTTAAATAGATTTAAGGTATAGCACTGCCAATGCCTGTTATTATTATAGCACACAATATCTAACCTCCTGTTAATTTGTGTTTTATTTTTATAGTTGTTTATTTTTTAATGAGCTGCGTTTTGCCATAAAATAATCAAAATTATAGCTAACTAAATACTAAAGCGCTAGTTTTTGGCAAAATTTTCTAAAAACCTAGCACAGGATGCAGAATGAAGCCTTCGGCTGCCCGACGCAGGATAAAAGGCTATATTGACCTTTGAGTGTTGTGAAATATTAGTGTATTTTTCAATATTAAACATAAAACTCATCAAAAAAATAAATGAGTTTATGTTTATTTAGGTGAGTAACTAAAATTTAGATTTTAATGATTAATTGTTTCTAGGCATTGCAACTAACTTTTTTAGGATAAAATTGAGAATGACACCATAAAGTGGCAAAAAGAATAATCCGCAAATTAGAATTTTAAAACTATAGTCCATTAACGAAATTTCGATCCAATGATTTGCCATAAATTCATCGTTACTTTGATAAAATGCGATAGCAAAAAAAACAATAGTATCAATACCATTACCAAATATTGCTGATGCTGTTGGGGCAACCCACCATGATTTGTTTTTTCTTAAATAGTTAAAAACAGTAATATCCATTAGTTGACCAACTAAATAAGCGGCAAAACTTGCCAATGCAATTCGAAATACGAAGCTATTAAATTCCGTCAATGCTGATAATCCAACCCAATGGGTTTCAAAAAATAGTACCGAAATCAGGTATGAAAATAACAATGCAGGAATCATTACAACAAAAATGATTTTTCTGGCTAAACTAGCACCATAAATTCGAATAGTCAGATCGGTAGTTAAAAAGATAAACGGAAAAGTGAATGCCCCCCAAGTTGTTTGAAAACCAAAAATTTCGAATGGAATTTGGACTAAATAATTGCTTGAAGCAATAACTAATATGTGAAAAAAAGCCAACCAGTAAAGCGCTTTTTGTTTTTGTTTACAGGTAAAACTTTTTTCTATCGATTCTGAATGAACATTTAAGTACATCTTTTTTCCTTTTTAATGGGGTGAGAGAACCCAATGATGAATGAATTTATTTAGCTTGAGCCATATATTCTTGTAGGCCCTTATTGCGCAATAAACAACTTGGACACTTACCACATCCCCCTTCAACACCGTAATAACAGGTATGGGTATGTTTTTGAACATAATCAAGATAACCTAGTTTATCAGCCATTTCCCACGTTTGCGCTTTAGTCAAATACATCAGTGGCGTGATGAGATTAAACGCATAGTCCATGGCTAAATTCATTGATACATTCATTGATTTAATAAAGACATCACGGCAATCTGGATAACCACTAAAATCGGTTTCACAAACTCCAATAATAATGTCAGAAATTCCTTGTTGCTTAGCATGACAGCCAGCCAAAAGTAAAAAAAGCATATTACGCCCATCAACGAAGGTATTAGGGTAATCGCCATCTTGAGCGGCTTTAATTTCTTGAGCGTCATCAATCAACGCATTATTTGTAGTTTGTTTGATAACTGATGTATCAATGACAGTTTGCTCTATACCAAGATCATCAGCGATCCATTTGGCTTTTTCAAGCTCTATTGCGTGGCGTTGACCATAGCGAAAACTGATTGCCTGAACGTTTTCACGTCCATAATCAGCAATGGCTTGCAGTAAGCAAGTGGTTGAGTCTTGCCCACCAGAAAATATAACTAGTGCTTTACGAGTTTGCATTAATGTTCCTGTTAAGATAGATTAAATTAGCGATTATCCACTTTTTCTGGATACATGTCGTGATTGGCTAATCGATTAGCCGCAACTTGTTCCCAATGAGTACCCGATTTGCCATAATTGGCATAAGGATCAATCGAAATGCCGCCACGAGGTGTAAATTTTCCCCAGACTTCGATATATTTAGGATCCATTAATTTAATAAGATCTTTCATAATGATATTAATACAATCTTCGTGGTAATCGCCATGATTCCGAAAGCTGAACAGATAGAGTTTTAACGATTTACTTTCGACCATTTTAATATTGGGTACGTACGAAATATAAATTGTCGCAAAATCAGGTTGCCCCGTGATAGGACAAAGACTAGTAAACTCTGGGCAATTAAATTTAACAAAATAATCGTTATTCGGGTGTTTATTATCGAACGTTTCGAGTATTTCAGGGCAATAGGTTGTTGGATAGCGAACAGACTGATCGCCTAGTAGTGTAATTTTACTCATTATTTTTCCTTAGTTTTTTAGCGTGGGAGGTTCACGAACCACGTAACAAGGCGCACACCATACTCTTTTTGCTTTAAAAAGTCTAGTATGACAATAGATTTATAAAAAATGTAAAACTAACACCGTCAACAATAACTATTGATGGTGTTAATAATAAAATATCGTTGAAGAGCAAATAAATCAAGAATCGGGAAATACTCTGCCTGATATCGTTTATTTAGCTCCCAATTCTTTATAAAAATCAGATAATTTAGTTTTAGCTTTATTAAGTTCTTTTTCAGCATCAGCTAATTTTGTTTGTTGTTTGACAATTTTCTGTTCATTATCTTTATCTTTCGCTTTTGATTTTGATTTTGCTTGTTCTAATTCTTTAGTTCTTTCAGCCACTTTATTTGATTTTTCGTTAATCTCTTTTTTATATTTGGCTTCTAAATCATCATTTGAACAATGCTTATTTAAGTTACGTAATGATTTTTCAAGCCCTTGGATTTGATGAGAATTATTATTTTTTTTAGCATAATCAATCTGTTTTTCAATAGCCTGTTTTTTGCTTTCACACGTAAGTCCCTTTAGTTGTTCATTTGAAGCATAAGCACCAAATGATAATGAGATAGCTAACGTAATGACACTCAATTTACTTACTAACCGAATTACTGATTTCATACGAATTTTTCCTTAATTTTATTTTCTTAATTGAACACAATTGACTTTATGATCTTTACCTTTAGTTAGAATAAGGTTCGCTCGTTCTTTTGTAGGTAAAATATTTTCAACTAAATTTAATTCATTAATTTCTCGCCAAATACGATTGGCAATATTTGTAGCTTCATGTTCTGGAAGTTTTGAGTAGTGATTAAAATAAGAGTTAGGATCGCTAAATGCACCCTCCCTAAATTTTAAAAACCGATTTACATACCAATCATGTAATAATGACATATCAGCATCAACATAAATTGAAAAATCGACATAATCCGAAACAAAAACTCGGTTATTCGCTTGTGGATAATTCAGTGTACTTTGCAGTACATTCAAACCTTCAAGAATCAAAATGTCAGGACTATCAATAACGATTTCTTCATCTTCGACAATATCATAAACTAAATGAGAATAAACGGGTGCTTTAACTTGTGCCTGTCCTGATTTTATATCAGCAACAAAATTAAGCAATTTTTTTATATCGTAAGACTGAGGAAACCCTTTTTTATTCATTATTCCATGTTCTTCAAGATATCTATTTGGATATAAAAAACCATCAGTTGTTACCAAAGATACTTTGCGATGTTCAGGCCAACGGGTTAATAATGCTTGTAGTACTCTAGCGGTAGTACTTTTACCTACAGCAACACTGCCTGCAATGCCAATAATGTAAGGTGTTTTTTGACTTTTACCTAAGAATTTAGATAAAACAGCTTGCCGATTAAAATTATTGCTGATGTAATAATTAAGTAATCTAGATAAAGGTAAATAAATTTCACTCACTTCATCCATGGATAAATCTTCATTAATACCTTGTAACGAAACTAATTCTTCTGCTGTTAAAGTCATTGGTACCGTATTACGTAAGCTAGCCCATTCTTGACGATTGAATTTCAGATAAGGGCTTAAGTGATTTTTCATTTTATTGTTCTCTAATTCGGTCTAACAAATTTATTCGTCTCAGATTATACATAAATTTATTTTTTTACAATCTTAAATTAGCATGACGTCTTCATCATAGCTATATTTTGGACTTACTGATAAAATACGTTTGTAAAATGATTAACCCTAATATTAGACAGAGATTTTATGTTAAAAAATAAATCAAAACAGAAAGCTAAAAAAAGCCGTCAAGAGATTAATGAAGAATCTCGGGAACTGAAGCGTAAACGCAAACACAAAGGTTTGCCAAGTGGCTCTCGCTTTAATAAACTAAATAATAATAAAAATAAAAATTCGACAAAAACAACCAAAGATCCAAGAGTGGGGAGCAAAAAACCTATTTCTTTAATTGTTGAAGATTCTAACAATATAGAAAAACCTGTTAAACAATCTAAAACAATTAAAACGATTTTATCACCTCAACAAGAATTAGAACAATTAGAGAACGATCCAAAATTAGATATGTTACTTGATCTAGTCGAGCAAAAAGCCAAACTCACTAAAGATCAACAAATTTATCTTGATAGCAAATTGAATCGTATCGATGAACTGATGCAAGAGCTTGGTTATACTGATGACGACTTTGATGATTTTGATGAATTAGACGAAAAGAAAGAAGATATTGTTAGTTTATTAAAACGAAACTAATAATAGGAAAATATAATTAGCAATCGTGATAGTATGTGTCTTGATATGAGTAGGAATATCATCCAAAAGTAATATTCCTACTGATAATTTAAACTTAGAATCCATTACTTTTATTCAGTCAATTAATAATTAAAAGTGAGCAATTCATAGTGCCAATATTAATTATGTTAAGTTTATATTTTGGGTTATTGATTTGCACATTGTTATATTTAAATAAAACTAATCGAATCAAAATTAAAACCAAAATCAAGAACCAACAAAAAGCAATAGTAAAAACTCATAAAAATAACAACACTAAAGATAGACATAAGCGGAAGTAAAAAGCATGACTGATACGCAATTATGGGATCAAGCGTTAATTGAAAAATATAATTATTCTGGCCCAAGATATACCTCTTACCCTACTGCACTTGAATTTAACGAAAAATTTAATGAGCAAGAATTTTTATCGGCGGCAACTCGTTATCCCACAAAACCGTTATCGCTTTATGTGCATATTCCGTTTTGTCATAAGCTTTGTTATTTCTGTGGTTGTAATAAGCTTATTACTCGCCAAACACAAAAAGTTACCAAATACCTTGACATTTTAGATATTGAAATTGCCGAACGCGCAAAATTATTTAAACATCGCACGGTAACACAAATGCACTGGGGAGGGGGTACACCAACTTTTTTAAACGATGCTGAAATTACTCGATTGATTACCTCGTTAAAAAAGCATTTTAATTTTGTTGCTAATGCCGAACTATCCATCGAAATTGATCCGCGTGAAATAACACAACAAACAATTGACCATTTAGCAAGTGTTGGTTTTAATAGGCTAAGTATGGGAATTCAAGATTTTAATCACGAAATCCAAAGCCTAATTAATCGTGAACAAGATGAAACATTAATACGGTCTCTTATTAATCAAGCACGTAAAAATAATTTTCACTCAATTAGTTTAGATTTAATTTATGGCCTACCAAAACAAACCATTGAAAGTTTTGCCGAAACGCTCAATAAAGTGATTGATATTTCTCCCGATCGTTTAAGTGTATTTAATTATGCCCACTTACCGAGCCGTTTTGCTGCCCAACGAAAAATTAAAGATGATGATTTGCCTAATGCCAATCAAAAATTGCAGATCCTACAAACTAGCATTAAAAAGTTAACCGAAGCTGGTTATCACTTTATCGGTATGGATCATTTTGCTAAGCCCTCTGATGAATTAGCTATTGCTCAACAAGAAAATAAATTGCATCGTAATTTTCAGGGGTATACAACTCAAGGCGATGCTGATTTACTTGGACTTGGTGTGTCGGCCATTAGTATGTTAGGTGATAGTTATGCGCAAAATCAGAAAGATCTAAAAATCTATCAAACTCAGGTTGAGCAAAAAGGACATGGATTATGGAAAGGATTCACCTTAAATCGTGACGATAAGATTCGTCGTGATGTGATAAAACAGCTTATCTGCCATTTTCATTTAGATAAAAATGTTATTGAACAACAATACCAAATTCAATTTGATGATTATTTTGCTGAAGATTTAAAATTACTGGCGCCATTGCAAAAAGATGGATTAGTGACAATCAATAACAATATAATCGAAGTCCAACCTAAAGGACATTTATTGATACGCAATATTTGTATGTGCTTTGATATTTATATGCGAAAAATGGCAAGGCAGCAGCAGTTTTCTAGGGTTATTTAATTTGAAGTCGTTTGTCAAATTGCTGTAAACAATATGAGTAATTCCTACAAAGTAAATATTATGTTAATATTTAGTCTAATTTAATAAAAAATAACAAATAAATTATTTGTTTTATTGTGATTAAAGGTTAGCTTTTAAATTCACAATTTTAGCCTTTAGACATGAAATTTTTATTTTTAATAAGGAGTATATTGATAAAATGGCATTGATGAATAAATTAGTAGAAGTATTTCCAACTCGCTCTTTAAAAGTCATGAAGTTAAAGCAAGAAAGCTCATTACATCAAATAAGAAGATTACTTGCAGCAATACTTCTCTTTGCGTTAGCTTTATTTATGGCCATAAGAAATTATCCTGGATTAATTGATGATTATAAAATATCACAGAATCCAGTTGTGGTTGACTATGATGTAGAAGGAACATGTCGTGCAAGACGTATTGTTGATAACTGTTCAGTAAAAATTACCACTGATACAGGACAAGTTATTAAGCGTGATTATACTTTCATTGGGGGGAAAAAAGGAAATTATCAAGTTGTAACTGTCGCTTCGGCCGATGATCCATCACTAGTAACAATCAATTTAGCTATTGATAATATGCGGACTGTATTTGTGGCTACTACTGGTCTTATTCTTTTGTTGTTGTTGGTTACATGGATGAGTTTAGGATGTTTCTTAAGAACACATAAAATGATAAAAGTTATCAAGGAAATTAACGGGCAAAAATTAACACCTGTTATTGTACCAGTTAAACTAGTCTCTTATGGTAAAATAATAACTGCCTTATATCGTGCAAGCAATGCACAAGGAATAAATGCTAAATATGCAGCCAATTTTAATAAAGACTCAAACGGTGGACCAATCATTATAGGTGATAAGATTAGAAATAAATGTAATGTGTTGGCCGTAGTTGGAGAAAGCAACTCTGTTCCTATTCTTCTTGACCAAGAATTTATGCGCTGTGATTTTACCTATAATGAAATGCAGGCATTAAAAGAAGCTCTCTCTTAATCCAGATATGATATCAAGAATAGTGAAATCAGTTTGTTTTTAAATATTTAAATTTTATACCTAGGGCGATAACATCGCCCTATTTTTTTAAACAAAATAAACAGCACTTATTAATGGCTTGCTAGATAAACCTTAAATTTCGTCGTTTGGGCAATCACTTCAACGCTTTTGAATGTTTCATCTAAAATGGTTTGATACGGTAAAAATGAATTTGCCACAATGCACAAATAACCATTTAATTTTAGGTGTTTTTTTGCTTCTTTGATTAACGTATTAACGGCCGTGTAATTAGTCTGTTTACCATCATGAAAAGGTGGATTCGAAACAATAAGATGATATTTATCATTTAGATTTGAAAAAACGTCACTTGCTACAACTGTGGCATTAACATGATTACGGTTTAACGTGGCTTTACTTGATTCAATTGCTGCACAGCTTACATCAGATAACGTTAGTGCTATATCAGGATTTAATTTACCTAGCACCGTGGACAAAATGCCCGAACCACATCCCACATCTAATACATTACCTTTAATAATATCAGTACGATCCATCAATGCATTTAACAATAATTCACTACCAGCATCTAACCCTTTTTGGCTAAAAACACCAGGTAAGCTTTTTATTTCAATATTCTGATTTTCAATAGTTAAATGATAATTTAACCACCATTCATCAAGATTAAATACTAAACGGCTATCTGCCTGAAAATGATATAAACCACAACGTCTTGCGCTATCGATTTTTTGAATTGTACCAAAATCATTCAATAAAGCTTCCACGCTTTTTACACCTGTTCTATTTTCACCTATGATAAAAATATCACTGTCTTTTGGCATATTATGTAATAAATAAGAAAGCTGAAATTGTGCTTCGTTTTTAGTTTTTGGCCAATAGTAAATCAACGTATTCATTCCAACGTAAAAATCCGCTTCGGGCAATAATGAAAAATAGGTGTGATTGCCTCGTGCACTAGCTTTTAGACGTAAATAAGTATGAAATTGTGTGCAATGAATCTTAACTTGATTTGCCGACATAATAGATGGATAATTATCCTGAATATCACCAGCTATCAGCACATTTTTATCGTTAAAAAATGTTTGGTGACGCTCAAGTACTTGACTTGCTGGGGTAAAAGCAGATGTTGCCATATTTCCTCAATGAAAAACCTTTATAAATTGATGCATTGATTATACAATTAACTATCTTTAATCTCTAATAAAAAACAGTAAGTCAATAATGACACAGCAAGATTGGTACCTAAAACAGTGCAATATAACTCAATACGTTTTGAGGAATGCTAATGTTTTCAAAGGTGAAATAGCGACACAAATAAGTGAAGAAATTAGAATGATTGTAGTTGCAGAACAAAAACCAACACAAAAAATCTATTATGATATTTTAAATGCTATCCATCTAACTGAAGAACAAGTATTGTTTTTAACTCCACAACAATTAATTATTCCTGCTGATGAAATTAAAACAGTAATTTGGTTTATTGATATTACCTTGGATGAGTCATGGGTTAACCCATTAACTATTCAAACAACCAGTTTAAATCAGCTTGCAAAAGCACCACAACAAAAACGCCTACTATGGCAACAATTATGTCAATATGAAAACTATTTCCATCCTCACAGAACATGATTTAAAAAAAGCTTTTGAATTAGAAAAGATTTGCCATGCAATTCCTTGGTCAAAACAAACATTCCTTTCAAACCAAGGTGAGCATTATCTCAATTTTAAAATAACGATTAATAACCAAATAGTTGGGTTTTGTATTTGCCAACATGTAGTAGATGAAGCAAATTTATTTAACATTGCAATACATCCCGATTTTAGAAAGCAAGGACTAGCAAGGAAGCTGCTTAACCATTTAATAGATGCGTTAATTACGATAAAATCGCCCTGCCCAATCTCAACACTTTGGCTTGAAGTCAGACAATCAAATACGGCAGCAATTAAGCTATATCACACGCTGGGATTTAACCAAATAACGATTAGAAAAAATTATTACCCAACAACTAATGGTAAACAAGAAGACGCTATTATCATGGCATATACGTTAGCTTTATGATTCACCAATAAGATTAGCAAAAGGAAAAAAGTGTAATGTCACAAAATAGAGCTTTACTCTTTATCAATGGCGAGCCACCACAACATGACTTTCACCATTTGGATAATTATGCTTATATTGCTTGCACAGATGGGGCTTACCATAATTATCTGTCGACTTTGTCAATCGAACCAAACTTTATTATTGGCGATTTAGATAGCTATAATCCTAACAAAGCAATTCCACCTAAAACTAAAATTATTCATACACCTGACCAAAATAAAACTGATTTTGAAAAAGCAATTTTGTTTTTAGCAGGTAAAGGGGTGAAAGCATTTGATGTTTATGGTGCTAGTGGTCATGCTAGTGATCACTTTTTGGGGAATATTTCTGTTGCAATAAGATATTATCATCAGTATCAAATTACCTTTTATGATAATTATTGCCATTTCTTTTTTGCCAAACATCATCAAGAAATAACCAATGTAAAAGATCATATTATTTCACTAATGCCATTTTCGAAAGTAACTGGTGTAACCATTACAGGCTTTCAATACCCCTTAATTGATGCCACATTATCGCTAGGAGGAGTTGTGAGTTTAAGAAACAAAGCGATTAGTGATTTGATTAAAATATCCTTTAAAAACGGTGATTTAATGGTCTTTGTTGAGAATTGAAATAATGTCAATTGACATTTATATTTACATTACTTTACAATCTTCCTTTACAAAAGAAGAAATATAATTGTGGTTCAAGGAAATTCGCCATGCTTCTCAAAAAAATTTCTGTGCTAGTTTGCGCATCATTCGTTTCTTGTGTATCTTTTGCCCAAACAAATAATATACAGGATGAAACAGATAAGGTAATTGATACATTTTTGCAATGTGATAATCAGTTTTTTGAACAATTATCTAAACATCAAGAGTCAATAAATCAATACGTTGATTTAGCAACCACTCCCGATAATGTAACTTATATTCCTGTTGAATCTATTCAAAAACCCGACAAAAATAAAGTCATGTTTAAAAAACCACTTAAGTATCATGGTTTAGAAATTGTTGGCTATCAAAATATTTATATTTCAACTACTTTATCTGGTCAGTTTCTTTATTGGGGATTTATCTTTGATAACAAGCAAGATGAAATTAAAAGTGCTTTAAGCAATATTAATTGGTTACACTATAGCCAAAATACTTACATAGCAAACGCCAAAATTTATGATAGAAAATCAAAATCTAAAACATGGGAAGATGATATTTATGCCATCGATGGTGTTATTCCAAGGTTTGGTACAATTAATAAAGCGCTTTATTTAGAATCTTCTGCTAATAATCAAAGTAGTATTTTTTGTTCTATTCAAGGCGATTTAGAAAAAGAAACAATTCTTACGACTCGCCCAGATCTAAAACCAATCATCGAAAAACAAGAAGCTGAACTGCAAGAGCGAATTAAAGCAAATCAAGAAAAAATGCAAAAAGAAAAACAACAAACTCAATCACAAGCTAATCCTACAGATACTAACTCAAAAGATGGAGAAAAAATTTAAATGAAAAAGGTCAATTTATTTTTAATTCTCTTTTCTTTTGCAGCATTCAGCCATGCCTCAGGGGAAAAAGCTAATATCGATACAAAAGCAAATGAAAATACTTCTGTTGAAAGTTTAAAAGATCCAAGAGTAGGAGAACAATTCATTCCAACATCAAAAACTAACGACAATAATACTATTGGCTATTCATTTTTAGATAGAAAATCGATCAACCTTCACCCTTTCAACTCCAAAATTCGTGTATTTAGTGAAGTGACTAATTATAGCCCAGCATTGGTACAAAAAAATGATGATGGTACAGAGACACCTTATCATTCCATAAGGATCGAATATTATGCCAATTGCGACAAAATGGAGTTAGCAAAAGGAAAGCTTAGAACAATCGAAAATAATTTTGGTGATGGAAAATTAGTCAACACAATTGAGATAGCAAACCGTTGGATAGCTATCACTCATGATAACGAGCAATATAAGCTACTTACTATTGCCTGTTCCTTACCACTCGCTAATTAGTAAATCAGTACCTACTTTTACTCTTGCCACCTTGCTGTGGCGGAGTATATTCATTTATGTTAATATCGCTCTATTATTTATTTGAATGAATATCTCTTTATGAATATCACACAATTTCATACCATTACCGAACAGTTATTCAACAAAATCGAACTATTCTTGGATAATTATGTAAATGAGCATGACATCGATTTAGATTATGAAACAAACGGCAATGTTATCACCATTAGTTTTCCCAATGGCAGTAAAATCATCATTAATACCCAAGAACCACTCTTTCAGGTATGGTTAGCCACTCAAAAACAAGGTTATCATTTTGATTACATCGATAATAATTGGATTTGTAATCGTACCGACAAGTCGTTTAATCAGATTTTTTCTGAATCTGTAAAAGAACAAGCTGAGCTATAATATATAAAAAATGGGAATTAGTTTAACAATTAATTCCCGTTCAAGAAAGTAGTCACAAATTTTACTTAAAAGAAATCTACAATAAAGTAAGATTTGCTAATTTAACTACTAGCCATTTTATACCTTCATTAACAAAAGCTATTTGTACTCGCTTATGATCACCTTCGCCATCAAGATTAACAATAGTTCCTTCACCAAAACGTTTATGTAACACTTTACGACCTAATTTGTAACCATCACATTGAGGCTTCTTTTTAGGAGGAGACTTTATTTTTTCAGGCGACATTGTTCCTTGATAACTAATTTCATTTAATTTATCAATGGGTAATTCAGATAAAAAGCGTGAAGGTAAATTACGTTCTTCATGACCATATAGACGCCTTATTTGAGCTAATGATAATGTTAGATACTTACGTGCTCGAGTAATGCCAACATAGGCAAGACGACGCTCTTCTTCAAGTTTATCGAAGTCTTGAGAAGATCTTAAGTCTGGGAATATGCCCTCTTCTAGTCCTACAATAAAAACATTATCAAATTCAAGACCTTTGGCAGAATGTAGAGTCATTAGTTGAACTGTATCTTGTTCACTAATTACATCTCGGCTTTCTAATGACGTATATGCTAAAAATGATTCTAACACAGTTAATGCCTTACCCGTTTCTTTATCTTGAATAAGGTTATTTTCATTAAAGCGATAAAACTGCTCAGCGGCCGATACCAATTCTTCAAGATTTTCCAGCTTTGATTGTCCTTTAATACCAGGCTCTTGCTCATACATTTGCAATATGCCAGATAATTTGATAATAATATCAAGTTGTTTATAAAATGGTTTAAGCTCTACTTTATCGAAAATTGATTCTATTAATTCCAAAAAACGACCAATCCCAGAGCTTTGCCGTTCAGTAAAAGCATTGGTTTGGATTAGCATTATACATGCATCCCATAATGAAATATTATACTGCTTTGCAGTCAATCTAATTTTATCTAGCGTGACATTACCAATACCTCGAGTTGGGGTATTGATTGTAGCTTCAAACGCCATGTCATTATTGTGGTCATGTAATAGCCGTAAATAAGCAAGCGCTAATTTGACTTCTTGTCGTTCATAAAAACGAATAGATCCATAAATTTGATAAGGTAAACCCGCTTGCAACAATGTATCTTCAAATATACGTGATTGTGCATTATTACGGTACAATATCGCACAATCTGCGTACTTTCCACCTTCGTCATGGAACTTTTTTATTTGACTGACAACAAATCTTGCCTCATCAATATCATTAAAACCAATATAAAGCGTAATCAGTTCACCGCCGCCTATATCTGTCCATAAATTTTTACCCAATCGGTTCTGATTTTTAGATATTAAATTATTAGCTACATCTAAAATGTTACCAGTTGAACGATAATTTTGTTCCAACCTAATAATTTCAGTTTCAGGGTAATCGTTCATAAATAATTGGAGATTATCCGCATTAGCACCACGCCAACTGTAAATAGATTGATCGTCATCGCCTACAATCATTACATTGGCTGTATTACCTGCCAGTTTTTGTACCAAACGATATTGGATCTTATTAGTGTCTTGAAATTCATCAATTAAGATATTACAAAAACGATGATGACAATAATTTAAAACGTCTTGATTATGGCAAAGCAGTTCATACGTTCTTAAGATTAATTCTGAAAAATCAACGTATCCAACTCTATCGCAAATAGTCTGGTAGTCTCGATAAATCGCCTGCCACATCACTTGTTTAGGATCTTCAGGAACAATATCTTCCGCTCGGAATCCTTTTTCCTTTTGAGTAGAAATAAAAGCAGCACACTGTTTTGGCGACCATTGTTTTTCGTCGATTTTTAGCTCGTGAAAAATTCGCTTAATAAGCCGAATTTGATCTTCAGTATCAATAAGTTGAAAATTAGGAGGTAACTTAGCTTGCTCAGGAAACATGCGTAACAAACGATGAGTAAGCCCATGAAATGTACCCACCCACATACCGTTAAAATAACCCTCGCCTACTAATGCTTGAATACGTTCTTGCATTTGAATAGCCGCTTTATTGGTAAAAGTAACCGCAAAAATTGAGCCAGGTGAATAACTCTTTTCAATACAAAGCCAAGCAATACGATGAACTAAAACACGCGTTTTGCCACTCCCTGCACCTGCAAGAACAATTGAATATTGACTATCGGTAGTAACTGCTTTTTGTTGCTCTGTGTTTAGGCCATCTAATAATAATTTATTAATTTCCATTACATGCAAACCTATTTTGATAATAGAAACCGTCAAGTAGCATTATTGTTGAAAGAGTTATTAATATTTTCATCATATTCCGAATACGTTTGTCCACTGTGATCTAACAGAATATAAATAAAGACAAAGCTTCTTAGGTAAAAATTTCCATTACTACTAAAGAAACGTATCTTTGCATTTATTTTACTGTTTATTTGTACAGATAAGGAGGTTAATTATAGCAGATTCTCTAATTCTGGCAATTGTGTTATTTCGATGTGAGGTAAACATCTAGTATCATTAAGCTGAAAAATATCCTGATTATAAATATTAATAAAGCAAGCTAAAAAGCCGTTATCAATAGCTCCATTAACATCCGTTAATAAATTGTCACCCACATGTAAAATAGAGTGTGATGGAATATTAAGTTTGTGAGATGCTAAATCAAAAATTTCAGGAAAAGGTTTAGAACGGCCATGTTCACCACCACGTAGTGAAAATTGAAAATAATCACCTATGCCAATTTTGTTAATATCAACGTTACCATTAGTAATAACAGCCAAAGGATATTTAGTGGCTAATTTAGTTAATAGTGTATGCGTTGATTCAGGAACGTTCATCTTGTGCCGCCAAACATTAAAACAACTCATTGCTTCATCGATGACATCAGCAAATTTTGATGCTGGTATATTAGTTTTATTTAATAGCGATGTAATGGTTTGAATTCGCCAAACAATAACATCGTGATAAATTTCAGGGTCAGATGCAAGTACAGCACGCTTTTCAGCAAAATATTCGGGTAAAGTAAGTGTGCGTAATTGTTCATAACCTTGAAGAGTTTTGATCATTTCGTCTTCCGCTTTTTCAACGATCATGCTGTTGTTGTATAACGTATCATCTAGATCAAAAGTAAACGCTTTAATCTTATTAATAGATCGATAAAAGTGCATCGTTATTTTCCCCTTTTAGCGCGTGGATGGGCTGAATCATAAACTTCAGATAAATGCGAAAAATCTAAATGCGTATAGACTTGGGTCGTTGATAAATCAGCATGCCCTAACAATTCTTGTACTGCACGCAAATCACCACTTGATTCTAGCATATGAGTTGCAAATGAATGACGTAATTTGTGAGGGTGAACATGACTGCTTAACCCTTGTTTGATTCCCCACTGAGCAAACCGTTTTTCAACATTTCGCGGTGAAATACGCTTACCCAATTTGGAAATAAATAAAGCATCATCTTGTGGTGTTAAAAAATTCCGCATTGACAACCAGTGTTTAATCCATTTGATAGATTCTCGACCTAATGGCAATTTTCGCTCTTTATTCCCCTTACCCATTACGCGAATTTCACCATCAACAAGATTCAATTCTTGACAGTTAAGACCGACTAATTCAGAAAGGCGTAAACCTGAACCATACATAACTTCAAGCATAGTTCTATCACGAACAGAAAGCGGATCATTATGATCAATATCAAGCAGTTGATTAATTTCGTCAATATCAATATTTTTGGGTAAGTGTTGACCTAATTTTGGATTTAGCACGCCTCGAGCTGGATTAGCGGTAAGCTGCTCGTTTTTTACCATCCAATCACAAAAACTACGCAAAGCAGAAAGTCTTAATGATAAGCTTCTTGCTTGTAAGCCCGTCTGTTTGCTACGACTGATTAACAATCTAACTGCGGATGAATCCAAATTTTGCCAGTTCGAGATTTCAACTTCACTTGCCAACGAAATAAGCGCATAAAGTTGACGTCGATAATTAATCTGAGTATTTAAGCTTAGTTGCTTTTCTGACTTTAGATAATTTAAAAATTGATCAACAGGCAGCTTTAATGCCGTATTATCATTTTTATTAGGCTGCATCATGCTATGTCCTTATTTTGTTCGCATAATCCATCTGCTAATTAAAATTGGTAAAATTTCACTCATTTTTTCAAGTAATAATGTACCTTGTCCTGCTTGATAATGTTCGGGATTAGCACTAGTAAACATTAAAAGCCCCAAATCACCAAATCGACCTAACAAAGATAATGCCACTGAGCCAACATAACCGTGTTCATCAGGTAATAAAAAATCAAGCTCAGTTGAATTTAATGTACCTAAATATTGTTGACTGTACTGGAAATGTCTAACACGAATAAAATCAAATTGTGATGAATCTAAAGCTATATGATGGTAATTTGATGGCGCATTAAGCAACCATTTGTCACCAAAAAGATATAAATAAGCACCACTAAGTCCTAATGATTTAGCCCATGTGTTTAATAAAACAATAAGTTGATTTAGATCCTGTGCTTTAATTAATTCAATTTGCAGATCCATTAGCTGATTAAACAACAATTCGTTGGCACTGGCATGTTCCAATAATAATGAAATTTCGCACTCTAATTGGTTAATTTTATTGCGCTGACGCGCCATGTTCCATTCTGGTAAAGAAACCATTCCCCTGACAGGATGAGGCACTTGCATACACTCAACATACCGGGCATTTCTCATAAAAAAATCTGGATTATCAATAATATATTGACAAACGATTTCATCATTCAATTTTAATGATGAAGACGATTGCCGAGCTTTTTTTACTCTTAAATTTTGTGTATTTTTACCAACCATAATTAGCGTTTATTGTATTACCGTGTTATCTCATGTTTCTACCGTTTTCTTTTCGGTTAAAGATAAAAACTTAAATAAAATCAATACCCCACCTGAAGGTTTTTTGCCTTGTTATTTTCTGTCAACAAGTTTTAGAGTCTATTGGGGGGGATGTTAAAGTTAAGTAGCAATAAAACCATCATATACATGTGTAGCAGGTCCAGTCATATAAAGTGGTTGATTTCCACCTTTCCATTCAATTAATAATTTGCCACCAGGTAAATTGACATTAACTTGTTGGTTTAATAATCCTTGATTGATGCCTACTGCTACTGCGGCACAGGCACCAGTACCACAAGCTTGTGTTTCGCCAACCCCACGTTCAAATACACGTAAATTAATGTTATTGCGATCAATAATATGCATAAATCCAATATTGGCACGTTCAGGAAAACGTTCATGCTGCTCTAATAATGGACCTAGTGTTGCCACTTCTGCGGTTATAATATTATCGACTTGAACAACACAATGAGGATTGCCCATAGATGCAACACCACATAATATAGTCTGTTCTTGTGCTCGGATTATATAAGTTTTTTCTTCTTTTATAGCTTTGAAAGGAATTTTGTTAGGTTCAAAAATAGGTTGTCCCATATTAACACGCACAGTATTATCATCATTTACGGTTAAAACAATATTGCCTTTCATGGTACTAACTTTTAACACTCGTTTTCGGCTAAGGCCTTTTAAACGAACAAAACGTGCAAAACAGCGAGCCCCATTACCACATTGCTCAACTTCAGAACCATCTGAATTAAAAATACGATAATGAAAATCACTATCTGGTACATAAGGTGGCTCAACAATAAGAAGTTGATCAAACCCGACACCAGTATATCGATCTGCCATACGTTTAATCATTTCTGTCGAAAGATGAACATTTTGCGTCACAGCATCAATAACCATAAAATCATTTCCGAGTCCATGCATTTTTGAAAAGTTCATCGCTAGTTTACCTTCTGTTGTCAAACATGTTTTTATTTTTAACTTTTAGTCTAAACTGGTTACCAACATCAACTAAAAGAGGAATGCTATTATAATTAAGCATTCAATAACCTGTTAAATATTATAAAACTACTTCACCTCGCCATAAATCATCGAAGGATTCACGCTGGCGAATTAATTTATGTTGTTTATCATCAATAAGCATCACTTCTGCTGGTCGTAAATGGCTATTATAATTTGATGCCATACTAAAGCCATAAGCACCAGCACTACAAATTACCAACAAATCATCTTGTTTAACCGAAAGCTCACGCTGATAAGCCAACACATCGCTAGATTCGCAAATAGGTCCCACAACATTATAGACCGAAAATTCATCACCAGTTTGTGGTTGCTTTTCAGGTAACACTCTCATCCAAGCATCGTAAAGAGCGGGACGAATTAAGTCATTCATACCTGCATCGACAATTGCAAAATGGTTATTATCTTGGTGTTTGGTATATTCCACCTTAGTAATTAGCAACCCTGAATTAGCAACAATCGAACGCCCTGGTTCGAACAAAATTTCAATATCAGGATAATCAACTAATTTGTTCTTAAGTTCGGTTACAAGTTGCGATGCTGTTGGTGGTTGTTCGTTATCATAACAGACCCCTAAACCTCCACCTAAATCAATATGTTCAATTACAATATTATTAGATTGCAATTTATCAACTAAAGCGAGTATACGATCGGCAGCATCAAGAAATGGTGACAATTGAGTTAATTGAGAGCCAATATGGCAATCAATACCAACGATTTTAATGTTAGCTAATGAGCTTGCTTTTCGATAAACATTCAAAGCTAACTCATAGCTAATACCAAATTTATTTTCGCGAAGACCTGTTGAAATATAAGGATGTGTTTTAGCATCCACATCAGGATTGATTCTCAATGAAATCGGTGCAATTTTACCTAATCTTTTAGCAACTTCATCAACTCGGTATAATTCAGCCTCAGATTCAACATTAAAGCACTTAATACCAACTTCAAGCGCACGTTCAATTTCAACTATTGATTTAGCAACACCTGAAAAGACAATTTTTTTAGGATCTGCTCCTGCTTTTAATACTCGTTCTAACTCACCTTGTGAAACAATATCAAAACCAGCACCCAGTTTTGCAAGTAAACTCAAAACAGCCAAATTACTATTAGCTTTAACCGCATAACAAACCAAATGTTTATTATTAACCAAAGCATGTTCATACTCTAAAAACTGTTTACTTATGTATTCGGCCGAATAAACATATAATGGTGTACCATACTGCTTAGCAAGATCCGCTATCGCTATCTGATTGGCAAATAAACGATTTTGTTGATAATTTAAAAAATCCATCATGTTATTCCATTATGCAATTTAAATAAATAAACCAGATTGAATTGAAGCAGTTGTTAGTTTTGTTTGTTGCATTGCTGTTTTTTCAACTGGATGATAAAGCGGACCTTTTAATCCACATCCTACTAATGCCAATGTAACAAAACAGATAGGGAGTAATTTTATAGTTGATTTCATACAATATTCGCAATTCTTTCCATTTTTTATAATACTATCTATATTACACGATAGGCACAATGCTGCAAAGCGCAAATCATCATGCGAACATAAACAGATATATAAAATAAGTAAATATATTAAATTAAAGGTACAAGACTACATTCTACACATCAAATTACTATGCAATAAACCGTTACACAATTTGTAGATATGATTCAGATTGATAATTTCAAAACTTATCAGAAAAAATCAGCTAAGTTTTATGCATTAATATACTTTTCACGATTTGGAAGCCAACAATCAACTAATTGTTCAGCACTGTGTGGATGGTTTTTTTGGATGTCATAAGATATATTTTGAATTTCACTAATCAAATGCTGGTCGCGAATCAAATCAACAACTTTAAAATTAGCTGTACCCATTTGCCGAGTCCCTAAAATTTCACCACCACCACGAAGTTCAAGATCTTTTTGGGCAATAACAAATCCATCAGTACTTTCACGCATTACCTTCATGCGTGCTTGAGCAACTTTACTTAGAGGAGCTTGATACATTAATACACAATGAGATACTGCCGTGCCACGTCCAACTCGCCCACGCAACTGATGTAACTGAGCTAAACCTAAACGTTCTGCATTTTCGATAATCATTAAACTAGCATTAGGAACATCAACACCAACTTCAATAACTGTTGTAGCAACCAGCAGTTGAATTTTTCCTGCTTTAAACTCTTGCATAACTGATTGTTTTAAATCAGACTTCATTTTACCATGCACTAACGCAATATTTAAATGCGGCAAACGCATTTGCAATTCTGCAACCAGCATTTCAGCCGCTTGTGCGTCAAGTATTTCGGACTCTTCGACCAAAGTACACACCCAATAAACTTGGCGGTTTGCTAAGCAAGCTTGATTTACACGTTCAATAATTTCATCTCGGCGATTATTAGGTATTACAACTGTGTTAATTGGTGTTCTTCCGGGTGGTAATTCATCAATAACAGAAACATCTAAATCAGCATAAATGGTCATGGCTAATGTTCTTGGAATAGGCGTTGCCGTCATAATTAATTGATGCGGATAAAGATGATCTTTAATTCCTTTTTCCCAAAGACTTAGGCGTTGATTAACACCAAATCGATGCTGTTCATCAATGATGACAAGACCTAAAGAGGTAAATTCTACTTTATCAACAAATACTGCATGAGTACCAATTAACATAGTAATTTCACCCTTTTGAAGGCGCTCATAACGCTGTCGCTTATTTTTGGCGGTTAATCTTCCTGACAACCAATCAACACTAATTCCCAACGGCCCAAACCAAGTACTAAAATTATTATAATGTTGCTCGGCTAATATTTCTGTTGGTGCCATCAAAACCACTTGGCAACCATTTTCAATTGCATTCAACGCTGCTAAAGCTGCTACTAATGTTTTACCAGAACCAACATCACCTTGAATTAATCGCATCATAGGTACTGGTTTTGCCATATCGAGATAAATCTCTTGCACAACTCGCTGTTGAGCATGGGTTGGCGTGAAAGGTAATGATGATAAAAACGGGTTAATCAAGTGTTGAGTCGGGGAAAACAAGTGTGCCTGCTGTCTTTGATTATGTTTTTTTATCATTAACATACTCAAATGATAAGCAATCAATTCCTCAAAAATAAACCGCTTAATAGCTGGGTGATCACCCGACTCCAACTGTTCAATCTCAGTATCAATGGGTGGATTGTGAATAATATTTAAAGAATCAAAAGCCGACAAAAACTGACAAGCTAGCTGTGGAGGTAAAACTTCTTCTGAAGGATTATTTTTCAGCAAAATTAGCGCAGCCATAATTGACCGTCGAATCACAGCCTGAGTTAATCCATAAGTAGTTGAATAAATAGGTGTGTATCTTTCTTGATCATCTTCTAACGTAGTAGATTTTTCGTCTCGACTTGTTTTTAATTTAAATTGTGGATGAATTATTTCAAGATAATTTTTACCACGTTTTATTTCACCATAAGCACTGATCCACTTACCTTTAATTAGCGAAGCCTTCATGCTGGCAGTAAAATGCATAAATCGTAATATTGCAATACCAGAATCATCTTGAACGTAACAAACTAGCATTTGTTTACGACTAAAAGCAATTTCGCTTTTAATAATAACACCTTCAATTGTCGTAAATTCACCAATATTGGCGTCAGCAATAGCGCAAGATGAAGTACGATCTTCATAACGTAAAGGAAAATGCAATAACAGATCTTTAGCGGTATAGATACCTAATGTATTGAACTTTTTTTCTAGACTTTCACCTATTCCCGTTAGTTTTATCAACGGTAAATGGTCAAAAAAACGATTTATCATAATGACTAATTTATATTTCGTTTAACACTTACTACATCAGGTTGTAGTAACATTTTACGAATTAATTCATTAAGTTGCTGGGTATTTTTTACTTCTATCTGTAGAATAACAGTATAAATCTGCCTATCTTTTTCTTCGGTATTTAACCATTGCAAGCGAGTATTTTCATCATTAATAATTGACAGTATATGCGCCAAAGAACCTTGAGTATTTAAAATATCGAGCCAAATTTCAGCAACAAAACGTTGAGAAATATCCGGAGCCCATTTAAGTGAAATATATTTTTCTGGATTATTTTGATAACCAGTAACATTTCGACAAGATTCATGATGCACAATTAACCCCTTCTCTGGACTAACATGCCCAACAATAGGATCATTAGGAATCGGATGACAACACTTAGAAAATGTAACAGAAACGCCTTCACTGCCAGTAATAACAAGAGTTTTATTTGACTCTGATTTATTTTGCAGCAGCGCTTTATGTTCTAAACCTTTGGCAATAAAATGGCTCATAATATTACCTAATCCGATTTCGACTAAGACATCATCAAAATTGGACAATTTGGCTAACTCAACCACTCTAGCCTTTTGGCTTTCTGACAGTCCATTAATACCGCCAGATTTAACTAACGAAAGATTCAATAAACGTCGACCCAATTCAATTGCATCTTCACGCTTAAGAGTTTTAAGCGCCTGACGAATACGCGACTTCGCTCTAGCACTAACCACAAAATTTAACCAACTAGCATTAGGATGGCCTTCAGGAGAAGTAATAATTTCAACTGTTTGCCCACTGCTTAATGGTTGTGATAAAGGATAAGGTTTACGATCAACAATTGCGCCAATGCATTGATAACCAATATCAGAATGGACTGCATAAGCAAGATCAACTGCTGTTGCTCCTTCTGGTAATTGCACAATACGTCCTTTGGGAGTAAAAACGTAAATCTCTTTAGGAAACAAATCAGATTTAACGTTTTCGATAAATTCGAAAGAATTCCCTACGCTTTGTTGCAATTCTAACAGGCTTTGCATCCAGCGCTGAGCTTTAATTTGCGCAGTAGTATTGTTTAATTCATCAACTGCATTATACGCCCAATGAGCAGCAACACCCATTTCAGCCATTTGATCCATATCTTCGGTACGAATTTGGACTTCAACTGGTGTACCGTGAGGGCCTATTAACGATGAATGCAATGATTGGTAGCCATTTGCTTTGGGAATAGCGATATAATCTTTAAAACGATTAAGACGTGGTTTATACAAATTATGTACCAGTCCAAGAGCACGATAACAACCATCAACATCTTTTACCACAATTCTAAAAGTGTAAATATCCATGATAGAATGAAAATGTTGTTCACGTAGTTTCATCTTTTGATAAATAACATAGATATTTTTCTCGATACCAGTAACTTCTGCATCAATATGAGCGTCATGTAATCGCCCACGGATTTCAGACAAAATTTGTTGAATTAGCTCTTTTCGCGTATTTCGCGCTGTTTTAACGACTTTTTCAATCACTTTAGCTCGATTTGGATGCATTGCTGTAAAGCCCAAAATCTCAAGTTCTGTTTTGATGTGATTGATACCTAAACGATGAGCCAAAGGTGCGTAAATTTCAAGGGTTTCTTTAGCAATGCGACGACGTTTATCAGGTCTTAAAGCACTAAGTGTACGCATGTTATGCGTACGATCAGCAAGTTTAATTAAAATTACACGCACATCCTCAGTCATAGCAAGCACCATTTTCCGAAAATTTTCAGCTTGTGCTTCTTGCCTGTTACGGAATTTTAATTTATCAAGTTTAGAGACACCTTCGACTAAAATGGCAACATGTTTACCAAATTTGTCGGTAATATCTTGAAAAGTGACAGGAGTGTCTTCAATAGTATCGTGTAAAAGTGCGGCAATAACTGTTTCATAATCAAGCCGCATCTCAGCTAGATATGTTGCAACTGCAACTGGGTGAGTAATATAAGGTTCACCACTACATCGGAATTGCCCTTCATGTGCATTTTTAGCAAAAAGATAAGCATCTTGTATCAATTCGACTTGTTTAGACGGAAGATAAGATGCTACAACCTCTTTTAAGCCATCAAAATATTGCATAAGCAATTCCTGTAAAGCTTATTCGTATGATGGTGTGTTTTCGAGAAGAATCGACTCATGAAGTGTTGCTCGTGTTTCTTCCTCTTTGTTTTGACGAGCTTGAAAATCAGCAATATCAAGAATCTGTTTATTAACAAGACCATCTTCAATTTCACGTAAAGCAATAACAGTTTCTTTGTCGTTCTCTTCAGGAACATGTGGTGATTTATTTTCCACTTGTAATTGACGAGCGCGTCTCGCTGCTACAAGAACGAGATCAAAGCGATTACCAATTTTTTCTACTGCATCTTGAACAGTTACACGTGCCATTTTTACCTCTAATTTTTTACTAAAATACTTTATTTGAAAGATCTAATATTGTACTTAAATTTGTAGGCGATTGTCTATATTAATATTACTTTATCTGTCAATAATTGAGAAATGTCAGATAATTAAAACAGATCCTACATATTTGATGAATAGTCATGATAAATGTTCAGATTCATCATCAGTTTTATTATCCATATGGCCCTTACTTTGAGCTAACTTAACTGCAAAATAAAGATCATAAGCAAACTCGATATACTCATCATCAAGCTTAATATTCATCTGTTTAAACCAATTTTTAAGTGTTTTACGTCGACCAGATAAAATTAGGGTAACATTTCTTACTTTTAAAGACTTCACTAATTCATCAATTCCCGACAGCACACTCACATCTTTATAAGTAAAACAAGGGATTGCATCGACAATAACATAGCTTATTGGATCACTAGACTCATCAATATAACTGATAATTCTTCGCTTAAAATAAGCGATATTGAAATAAGTTAGCGGAGAATTAAATCGATAAATCATTGTATTACTGATCGGTTGCACATTTTGGCTTATAGAATGAATCCGACCACTTTCATCAACACCTAATAACTGATCTTTAGGTCTAAATACTCGACGTAAAAATAAAAATAACCCCAATAGTACCGCTAACGCCATACCAGGAATAATCCCTATAACAAGTACTGAAATAAGTGTTATCAAACTCAAATAAAAAGCGTCTCGATCAAATTTAAAAAAGCGAACGATGGTTTGAAAATTAATGAGTGAAATTGAAGAATATATTAAAATAACCCCTAACACACAAATTGGAATATATTGTAAAGGCGAAAGGAAAAACAATACCACAATACCAATTAATATTGCTGCAATAATCGAAACTAGTTGCGTTTTACCTCCATTTGCATCATTTACAGCTGTTCTTGATGATGTACCACTAACAACAAACCCTTGTGATAACCCTGCTACAATATTAGCTATACCTAACGCTTTAAATTCAACATCGGCATTGGTTTCATAGTTATTTTTTGATGCAAAACTGCGTACAGTTATCATCATACTAACAAAACAGATGATAGCAATATTAAGTGAAGGAACAACTAAATCACGCATTAATCCTTTATCAAAATCAAGCCATGACTCGGTAGGAATAAAATCACTGCTAACATTACCAATAATACGAATATTAAAATATTCAAAATTAAACACCCACGAAAAAAACGTCATCACAATAACAGCTAATAAAGGTGCAGGATATAGAGGTTTTAATCGCTTTAAGGCAATTAAAATAGACAAAGTAAAAAACGAAACGAGTGCAGTGCCTATATGAATTTCTGACAATTTAAAAGGGAAATAGACTATTCGCTCAATCAAATAAGAATAATCGTAGCTAAAGCCTAAGGTCTTGGCTAACTGATCGACCATAATGGTAATTGATATGCCATTAAGCAAACCAATTAAAATAGGCTGACTAAGCAAGTCGGCTAAAGCACCAAGATGTAACTTTCCAGCAATGATACACCAAATGCCTATCATTATTGTTAATATAATAACTAATTGCCAGCGCAATATTGGATCATTAGCCGCTAAAGGTAACACAACAGCGGCAACTACAGCACAAGTTGCTGTATCAGGTCCTACAATCAATTGTTTAGAAGAACCAAAAAACGCATATACAATTAAAGGCAAAATGGTCGAATACAGTCCAGCTATAGCGCCAACACCAGTCAATTCAGCATAAGCAATTGACACAGGTAACGAAACAGCAGCAACTGATAAACCAGCCTTAATATCAAAATTAAGATATTCTCGTTTATACTGTAATAAACTGCCTAATCCAGGCATCCATGCAATTAGTTTTTGAAAAAAAGTACTTTTTAACAAATCAGCCATGCTAATCCTTATTTCCCCGCTATACTCATATTATCAATCAAAATTGAGCCACATTGAATACTTGTTCTGGTTTCGATATCATTTCCAATTTCCACAATATTTTTATACATATCTTTAAGATTACCAGCAATGGTGATTTCACTAACTGGATATTGAATTTTTCCATTCTCAACCCAAAATCCTGTAGCTCCACGCGAATAATCACCAGTCACACTATTAACACCTTGCCCCATTAACGAAGTCACCAAAACACCTTTATCCAATTTTTTTAGCATCTCATCAAAACTAGCATTTGCATGGCTTGGCGATACAAACCAATTATGAATCCCACCTGCATGCCCAGTCGATTTTAAGCCTAATTTACGAGCTGAATAATTGCCTAACAAATAAGTTTGCAACACACCTTGCTCAACAATATTGCGCTTAACTGTTTTTGTCCCTTCACTATCAAAAGGCGATGATCCAACGCCTTTTAAAATAAAAGGATCCTCATAAATAGTTAACCAATTAGGAAAAATCACCTTCCCTACACTATTTAAAAGAAAAGAAGATTTACGATAAATGGCACCGCCACTTATAGCACCTACTAAATGCCTAATGAGTCCAACGGCAACTTCTGCACTAAATAACACAGGAGTTTGCATTGTTGCGATCTGTTTAGCGCCTAAATGTGAGATCGCCCTATCAGCCGCCTGCACACCAATCCAATCAGCGGACTTGAGCTGACTATAATCACGTGATGAAGTATAAGCATAATTACTTTCCATCTGCCCTGCTTGTTGAGCAATAACTGAGCATGAAAGTGAATGTGAACTTGCGCAATAACCTTGCAACATCCCCAAACTATTACCATAAACATAAACGCCATAGCGACTACTAAAATAACCGCCATCAGAATTAATCAATTTGGAATGATTTAACGCAGTTAATTCGGCTTGTTTAGCCTGCTCAATGGCATTATCAACGTTCAAATCACTAGGATGAAATAAATCTAAATCAGGTGGATTAAATGCCATTTGACTCACATCACCCAAACCTGAACAAGGATCTGGCGAAGTATATTGCATAATATCAATCGCCATATTCACCGTTTGCAAAATAGCCTGAGAAGACAAATCATTGGTAGAAGCACTCCCTTTACGTTCATTTTGATAAACAGTAATAGATAACGCACCATCACTATTAAATTCAACATTCTCGGTTTCACCCATGCGAGTGCTAACATTAATACCTGTTGACTTATTAATCGATACCTCAACTTCATCAACACGTGACTTTGCTTGCTCAATAGCATTAGCAACAATTGCCGATAAAGTTTCTTTTTGATTTAAAGCTTCTTTTTTAATCTGTTCAATACTCATTTTATTATTTTCTACAATTCTGCTAGCGATACGCTATAATAAGCTAGAATTACACAATAGTTAACAAAAGAAATAACATGAATTACAATCAAGAGACAAATCTAGAACCCAACTTCGCTATTGACACTGAAGATGACGAAATCATCTACGTTAGTAAAAGTGAAATTAAACGTGATGCTGAAGCTTTAAAAAAATTAGGGATTGAACTTGTCAAGCTAAGCAAAAACGAACTTGAAAAAATTCCTCTCGATGAAGATCTCACTTATGCAATTGGACTTGCGCAGAAAATAAAAAAAGAAGGGTATCGCCGCCAAATTCAATACATTGGTAAACTGCTGCGTAACCGAGATATTGACCCAATTAGTCAAGCACTTGATAAACTTAAAAATCGCCATAATCAGCAAATCGCCCTATTTCACAAACTTGAAAAACTTCGTGATGAATTGATTGCAACTGGCGATGCCGAAACTATTATCGGTTTGTACCCAACTGCCGATCGTCAGCAATTACGAACCTTAGCCCGTTTAGCAAAAAAAGAGCAAGAAACAAACAAGCCAACCAAAACGGCAAGACAAATTTTTCAATATTTAAAAGAATTGAGCGACACTGAATAATCTTTATAAGGTGCGCTTATTATTATTCACAAACACTATATAAACTTAGATAGAGGATACAAAAATGGGACTTTTAAATGTACCAGCAGGTAAAGAATTACCAGATGATATTTACGTTGTGATTGAAATTCCAGCCAATGCAGATCCAATTAAATATGAAGTTGATAAAGACACTGGCGCTGTATTTGTTGACCGTTTTATGGCTACAGCAATGTTTTATCCATGTAACTATGGTTATATTAATCACACATTATCATTAGATGGCGATCCAGTTGATGTATTAGTCCCAACGCCATACCCATTACAACCAGGCTCAGTTATTCGTTGCCGCCCAGTTGGTGTATTAAAAATGACAGACGAAGCAGGTCAAGATGCAAAACTAGTTGCAGTACCTCACAGCAAACTATCAAAAGAATATGATCACATTAAAGATGTTGATGATTTACCTGAATTACTCAAATCACAAATCAAACACTTTTTTGAACAATACAAAGCATTAGAGAAAGGTAAATGGGTGAAAGTTGACGGATGGGATAACGCAGATGCCGCCCGTAAAGAAATTATTGAGTCATTTGAACGAGCAAAAAACAAATAAAGTTCAATAAAAAATATTTTTATCAAGGCCATAAATATTATTTTATGGCTTTTTTATTTTTCATAATTTTTAGTGACTTTAAAAATCAATTAAAATTTCAACGTCCAAAATTTGACTTTTATCAATTAAAAAATAATTTCCTGAAAATTCAATAAAACTTTTTTTTTATAAAAAAAAATTATTATTCACATCTTGCTTTTGATTATAATTTATGCGGTAATATCACTGGGTAAACAACAAAGTACAAAATAGTGAATAACAATGAACCACAATAATGTATTTTTAAGCACATTATCTTGGCTTTTAGTTACATTATTAACACGATGTTAAAACCCATACGGCCGTAATGGCTAATTATTAATTATTGTTAGGATGTCTAGTAAATGAATAAAAAAACAGGCCAAGTAAAATGGTTTAATGAAAGTAAAGGTTTTGGTTTTATTACCCCTGCGGATGGAAGTAAAGATGTATTTGTTCACTTTTCAGCTATTTCAGGTGATGGTTTTAAAACATTAGCTGAAGGACAACAAGTTGAATTTGCTATCCAAGATAGCCCTCGTGGACCTGCAGCTGCTGAAGTCGTTGTAATCTAATTGAAACTTTAGAATTTCATATTAGAAAAACGCTCACTCACAAAGTGAGCGTTTTTTTGTCTCTAAAAAAACTAAAAATCTCTCTAAAATGAGAGCATAAAAAAAGCGACCCTAAGGTCGCCTTATAAACAAAGTTAAATATCAATTATTTTTTAGAAATAACTGCGATTAAATCTAATACTTTGTTTGAATAACCTACTTCATTGTCATACCAAGAAACAAGTTTAACAAAGTTATCACTTAATTGGATACCAGCTTTAGCATCAAATACTGAAGTACAAACTTCACCTAAGAAATCAGTAGAAACAACATCATCTTCGGTATAGCCAAGAACGCCTTTCATTGGGCCTTCAGCAGCGGCTTTGATTGCTTTACAGATATCTTCATATTTAGCTGGTTTTTCTAAACGAGCAGTTAAGTCAACAACAGAAACGTCTGGAGTAGGAACTCGGAAAGCCATACCAGTTAATTTACCGTTTAATTCAGGGATAACTTTACCAACCGCCTTAGCAGCACCAGTTGATGAAGGGATGATGTTTTGAGCAGCACCACGACCACCACGCCAATCTTTATGAGATGGACCATCTACAGTTTTTTGAGTTGCAGTTGTTGCATGAACAGTTGTCATTAATGCTTCAACAATACCAAAGTTATCGTTGATAACTTTAGCTAAAGGCGCTAAACAGTTAGTTGTACAAGAAGCATTAGAAACGATATCTTGACCAGCATAATCTTTATCATTAACACCGATAACAAACATTGGAGTGCTGTCTTTAGAAGGGCCAGTTAAAACAACTTTCTTAGCACCAGCTTGGATGTGTTTACGAGCAGTTTCATCAGTTAAGAATAAACCAGTTGCTTCAGCGACAACATCAACACCAACTTCATTCCATTTTAAGTTTGCAGGATCACGTTCAGCAGTAACACGAATTGCTTTACCATTAACGACTAATTTACCATCTTTAACTTCAACTGTACCGTCAAAACGACCATGTGTTGAATCATATTTAAGCATATAAGCCATATACTCAACATCTAATAAATCGTTGATAGCAACGATTTCAATGTCTGAACGTTTTTGAGCAGCACGGAAAACAATACGGCCAATACGGCCAAAGCCATTAATACCTACTTTGATTGTCATAACAATTACCTTCTTTTTAGTGTTTTTAATGTTAAAAATCTTTCCTGTAAACTATCAAATTTTAAAGATTTATTCAAGAAGATTCCTAATAATTAAACACGAATTGATTAAATAGATTAAACTGAATGTAATTTATATTAATTATTATAAATAAAATCATGATATTGTAAAAAATAACCTGACGTAGTAAGCCGTACTATAATCAAAAACCGTCCCAAAACTAAATAACAAACCAATAACTTAGTTTTCAGTTTTCGATATATTCTAACGTCGTGAAAAGACAGGCATATTAATTTTACAATATGTAGGATTTTCACCTTAAAACATTTCAGACAGAAATCTGATTTTATTGGAATTTTTTCAAATTGGATCGGCTACACTAATTAGTACCAGTTTTATAAGGTCATTGTTATGATAAACTAAAAATAAAAGAAGGTAACAACAATGGTAATCGATTCATCACGAAGAGCAAAACGTAGCTTTACTAACGAGTTCAAAAAACAAATGGTCATGCTATATCAAAATGGTAAAAAACGTGCGGATATCGTCGCAGAGTATGACCTTACCAAATCAGCATTAGATAATTGGATAATGCAGTACCAAACTACCGGCTCATTCATCGCAAAAGATAATCGTCGAACTGAAGAAAACGAACTTATCGCGCTACGCAAAGAGAATAAACGCTTGTTAATGGAGAATGATATCCTAAAGCAAGCGGCGTTGATAATGGGAAGAAAATCGAGTTAATTATTACATAATAAGCATCGATACAGCTTACGTGCATTATGTCGATGTTTAAATGTAACCCGAAATCGTTTCTATTATCAACGGCAATTAACGCAGTAACCACAAGATATATCGCTAAGTAAAATTTTTAATAATAATTATCGTACTTATGGTACAAAGCGTCTGCAAGCAGAGCTGAGAAAGCAAGGCATAACCGTATCTCGACGCCGAATAGGTCGAATCATGGCGAAAAATGGCTGGGTTTCGAAATACACCTGTAAACAATATTGTATCCATACAGAAAAAAGCAATGAATCGCCGGTGGGGAATGAACTGAATCGAGAATTTGATATAGGTCAACCACGAAAGATATTGGTGACCGATTTAACCTATGTAAGGGTTAAACAACGTTGGCACTACCTTTGTGTAATTGTTGATATCAGTAATCGAGAAATAGTGGGACGAAGTGCTGGCAAGCATAAAACAGCGGCACTGGTCATGCAAGCTATGAGTCAAATTCCAATGAACTTACAGACGATTGAGTTGTTTCATTCTGATAGAGGAAAAGAGTTTGATAATCATTTGATTGATGAAAGTTTAACAGCATTTGGAATTAAACGGTCGTTAAGTCGCAAAGGCTTCCCCTATGATAACGCAATTACAGAAAACACATTTAAAGCAGTGAAAACAGAATTTGTGTCAAGATTCACTGGCGCAACTTAAATTGGAATTTAATCACTATGTGGATTGGTTTAATTATAATCGACTTCATTCAACATTAAATTACTAGTCGCCGATTGAATACAAAAGAAATCGATGGCCTTATCTTTTTGGTACTAAAAAGTGTGGGCATACCAAATAAACGTATTTACTATCTAATAGTAAATACGCAAACTAGGGGGCTTTACCTTACATGGAAACTTTTTTAATGCTTGTTCCTTATTAGCACCATAAACTTAACCACATTCCAAAGATTAAAAGCTAAGGAGTAACGCAAAGACCCCGCGGGCTATTACTCGATTGGTTGAAGTACACATCACCAACATCTGAGTCCACATCAAACTGAGTATTTCCAGCCGTGTCGCTTGTCCAGTATTGGTAGTCATAGACGAAACCTGCTCCAGCATAAAGGTACGTACCGCCCCACTCAGTGAAAAATCCTGCTCCTATTCGACGCTGATAATGATTACCACTTGATGATGGCGTAGCGCCGACAGAGCCTTTACACCAATCACCTTCCCATGTACCCAAACAGATTGCGTTCGTTAGATCCTTTACTTGCGGCACTCGATAGCCTAAATATCTACACCACGCTTCTGTATTAGAATAGTTATCTTGTTTATCTTTACGGTTCACGAACCACTTCTGTAATACAAATCCATATTTTACCAGCTCATTACCAGTACTAATATCTCTACCCACTAACTCAAAAATCTGCGGTAACCTTGGCACAGCAATTCGATTAGGATAATGATTATTTATTTGAGCGCTTGCCTCAGGACCTTTTAGCGTAACGCGCGCTATAATTTCTCCTCCAGATGTAAGCCAATCATCTTCAGCCCATATCCATGTCACTGTGGCTGTTATTCCCCCATGTGTAACTGGCTCCCATACCAATTGGCGTGCATCAATTTCCTCTATAACTAAATCAAAATATAATCCATCAGCGCCTGTAGTCGGAAAATTAAGGCCGTATGATGCAGGATTGGTTGATTGAACTAAAAAGCCCTCATCAGGATTCCATATATCAGCTGGACCTGCGAAGTTGACTCCACTAATATCCACACCATTTTTACCAAATAGCAGATTCGGCCTTGCATAATTGATAACTACCGACTGTGGTAGCATTATTGCATCACTACGATGATTATTTACACGACCACTTTTACTAGTTAATGCCTGTAAACTCCATGAAGATGACAGTAATAACACCCCCAACACCAATAGGCTTTTTGGAAACAATTTCGATAATACGTTGAGAGATAATTTGGAAGATATAAATAAGTTTCGTGTAAAAATTCGTCGAATAAGATTATTTAATAAATTTAAGACATAGGTTAGCCAGTGCTGGTGTCTGGTGTCTGGTGTCTAAAATGATAATGCATTATGGTTTACCTGTCAAGTAATGATTTGTTTTATTTAGATTTTTTATAATTATTTGCTTATTTAATAAGCTTGTTTTCCTATAGCGATAAAAGTATAACCATAAAAAAAATAGTTGGCTAGTTTTTTAGCAGATTTTTTGTAAAGAAATGTAAAGATAAAACAATTCGACTTTATAGATAGGTTAATTTTATAATTAAAATATGCTGTTAGCTTTATAGCTTTTGAGTTTTGTCGAAATAACTGATATTGGTGATAACGTTTAATTTAAGAATTTTGAGCGTAACATCTTACAACTCACATGAGATACAAAATATGAACTACGGTACCCAACGCTCTCGCTCTTAACCATCGGTATGATTTACTCGAATCATTATGATATTCGCCTTTTTTAAGCCTATTTGCTTTGCTCAGAAGTGCCAAATTGTTCCTGATAAATTGGCATCCCTAACAAAGCACAAACTCGCCAAGCAGTCCAATTTTTCGTGCTGCCTCACTCTGTTAGCAAAGCACTACAACACAGTTAAAAGATAGGTGGATTGACCTTGCCGTGTTGTGTGTTTTCTCTAAAATAGCTCAGGTAGACCATTGATTTTATTAAAGTTTTTATTTCACTTAATTTAAGTAATTATTAGCTAATTTCTGTTTTTATTACAATGTTTTTGCTGTGTTTTTTGTGCCTTGCACATGCTAATAATTAAAGCGAATTAATTAGTTAGTTCTTTATTTTTTGAAAAGTGTTACAGGTCAGTTTTGAAGTGATTTTTACTTTTTTTGCTACTAAAAGTAAAAATGATTTTCTTTTTTATTTTTTGGCGTACAATCAAAATCACCCATAAATATAGGTAACGTTATGTTATATAATAACAAATATATACATCATGAACTTCATCACCATGAGTGTTGTCATGGCAATTGTTTAAATATGGCACATAATCATGTTCATTTATCTCACGATATAACTTGTCATCAAGAATCAACACATAGCTGTGGGGGCGATACTCATACTACGTCTAAAAATGAGTTTGACGATCCCCCTGATGATCCCAACAGGCTAAACGAGCAAATTAAATTAACTTGGAAAATAAAAGGCATGGATTGTGCGCACTGTGCTCAACAAATTGAAAATAGCCTAAAAGCGTTACCCAATATTAACCAAATTAAGATTGTTTTTTCTACCGAAAAGTTGGTGGTATTTGTTCCCCAACATAATGAAAAAACCATTAAATTAATAGAAAATAAAGTTATCGAGCTAGGCTATAAACCTTTTTTTGAATCATCTCCAGAACATTCTCATCATCATGATCATTCCCACAGTTTTGATAAAAAAGAACTAATTCCTTTAGTGGTATTAGGCACTTTAATTGTGATGAGTTATATCCTTTTGTTATGGAATCAAACCGTTGGCGAATATGCCTTTATAATGACAGCAATTGTTGGGTTAATACCTATTTTGAAAGAAGCGGTAGTTTTAACGCGTAGTGGTACACCATTTGCAATTGAGTCGTTAATGAGTGTGTCAGCTATTGGAGCTTTGTTTATTGGTGCCTCCGAAGAAGCAACCATGGTCTTATTTTTATTTATGATAGGCGAAATGCTAGAAAGTATTGCTACAAGTAAAGCTAAAAAAGGTATTTCGTCGCTCGCTGAGCTGATGCCCCAAGAAACAGTGATAATCATTAATGGGGAGCGAAAAACGGTTGCCAGTCATAGCTTAAAACCCAATGATATTATTGAAATTTCGTCTGGTGGTCGTTTGCCTGCTGATGTGATTTTGATAAGTGAGCAAGCCAATATTGATGAAAGTGCACTAACTGGTGAGTCGATCCCTGTTAATTATCTTTCTGGCGATAAGATTTTGGCTGGTTCACTCGTGGTTGATAATACAATCCAATTAAAAGTGGTATCAGAAGTTGGGCAAAATGCGGTAGATCGTATTTTACAATTGATTGAAGATGCCGAGGAGCGTAAAGCACCTATTGAACGATTTATTGATAAATTTAGTCGTTATTATACGCCAGCAATTGCTTTATTTGCTCTGTTAGTGATTATTGCGCCACCTTTGTTGTTCAATGCTGATTGGTATACTTGGTTTTATCGAGGTTTAACTCTATTGTTAATTGGTTGCCCTTGTGCATTGGTTATTTCAACGCCTGCGGTAATAACGTCGGCCTTGTCTAATGCGGCAAAACAAGGCGTGCTAATTAAAGGCGGTGCGGCGCTAGAGCATATTGGTTCAGTTAAAGTGGTTGCATTTGATAAGACTGGTACGTTAACCGAAGGTAAACCGCAAGTCACCGATGTGATTAGTCAAGATATTTCAAAAGAGCAATTATTGACATTAGTTGCCGCTATTGAAAGCGGTTCGCATCACCCCATTGCTAAGGCTATTGTTGATTATGCATTGCAGAATCAATTAAATATTAATGAGGCCGATAATCGTAAAGCGATTGCGGGGGTTGGCGTTCAAGGCGAGGTAGATAATCAGACTTTTTATATTGTGTCACCAAGTAAGGTTGTGACAGTTTCATCACCATTGAAAGATGAACATACCAAAATTATTGAGGAGCTTGAAAACGCTGGTAAAACTGTAGTAGTTGCAGTAACAAGTCAACAATTGATGGGCATTATTGCATTGCAAGATGTGTTGCGGGCTGATGCAATTACTACAATGAATGAGCTTAATAAGCTTGGCGTTAAGACTTTGATGCTGACAGGCGATAATGCGCGAGCGGCCAAAGCCATTGCCTCGCAATTAGGTATGGATTACCGTGCGGAGTTGTTACCTGCCGATAAATTAGCAGAAATTGAAAAGATGCGTATCTCAACGACGATTGCTATGGTGGGCGATGGAATTAACGATTCTCCAGCCATGAAAGCGGCAACCGTAAGTATTGCTATGGGTAGTGGTACTGATGTTGCGCTAGAAGCCGCTGATGCCGCATTAACTAAAAATAGCTTGTTAAGTTTGCCTAAGCTAATTGGTTTAACTCGTTTTGCCTCTCGTAATATTAAACAAAATGTTACAATTGCGTTGGGAATTAAGTTAGTATTTTTAATTACCAGCTTATTTGGCTTTACTGGACTGTGGCTGGCTGTGCTAGCTGATTCAGGTACGACTGCGATTGTGACAGCTAATGCGCTTCGAGTTTTGAAATTTAAGAATAAAAGTTAAAATTGGTTTAATTAACCTATTTCACTTGTAGCAAGTGGAATAGGTTCTTTAAATGATTGTTAGGTTATTATTCATCACTTCTTAATGAGATTTCGCCACCAATATGAGCTTCAATTTTACCATTTTGTTCTAACAATAAGGCTCCTTGGTCATTTATACCTTTTGCTATTCCTCGAATAATGTTATCGCCAATTAATAGTTTTACAGGACGGTTAACAAAGTTATCTAGTCTATTCCAATCATTAATAAATGGCACTAAACCATGTTTTTCAAATTCTATTAATTGACTTTTTAAAGTTTTGGCAACCTGCGCAACTAATAAATTACGATCAACATTGCCTAAATTAGCCCATTTTTGGTTAACTATGTTGGTATCAGGGTTTGTCATGGTTAAATTGACGCCAACACCAATCACAACATGAGCACAGTCGCCAGTTTTACCTGCAAGCTCAACTAAAATACCAGCTAGTTTTTGATCGTTAAGATATAGATCGTTTGGCCATTTAACTTTGATGTCTTGACCAGATAATGCACGTAAGGTGTCAGCAATAACAATACCAACAACTAAACTCAATCCCATTGCCGCCGCTACGCCTTGTTCTAGTCGCCAATACATTGAAAAGTATAGATTAGTGCCAAAAGGTGAAAACCATTTTCGCCCTCGCCTTCCCCGTGCTTTGGATTGAAATTCGGCCACACAGCAATCGCCCGATGTTAGTTGATCAATTCGATCCAGTAGATATTGGTTAGTTGAATCAATAATAGGTAATATTTCACATCGACTATTCGATTGATAATGCTGGTTAATTTTGGTTTTATTAAGCAAATTAAGAGGCGCTGCCAAGCAATAGCCTTTACCCTGTATTGAGGTTAACTCAATCCCCCACTCACGCAGTTGTTTGATGTATTTATTAATACCAGCACGAGTTATGCCAAAAATTGTTGCCAATTCTTCCCCTGAATGGAATTGACCATCGGCTAGTATTTCAATTAATTTAAGCGGATTTTTGTAGCTGCGCATCCGTTCCTCTTTTTTGGGCTAATAATATAATGAAGTATAACGAAATTATAGCAAAACTAACAAATAAATAGGTATTACTTGTTTTATCCATAATAAATGCTATCACCGCAGGAGCAACTAAACTCCCTAATGTGTTGGTTAATAGCATTGCTTGATTCATCGCCACAATATCTTGCTTTCTAACACACGAGCAAGCCCAAGCCATGGATATGGGATAAATGGTGTAAATAGTGGCGCCTAATAAAATAATCGCCAACGCATTAAACCAATTGAATATCAGCATAATACATGCAATTAACATTAGTAACGATTCAATTAATAATATAAGTTGCCGTCCAAATTTGTCTGCACACCAGTTAGCAGGCATTTGTGCAATCACTCCTGATAAAATCAGTAAAATCATCCAATTAGCCACCTGAATATCACTATATCCTAAATGTGAGTAATAGGCTGGTAAAAGTGAATATAACGATCCAATTAACATACCTGCAATAACACAACCAGTTAACCCAAGTCGAGAGGGTTTATTTAATATCATTGGCATGATGTTAAAGCTGCTTTTTTTCCTTTTTGGTAATTTATAATGGGTCAGCAAAATAAATAAAATTGCTAATCCCATCAGTAACATAATAACTAATCCAAAATATAATATGTTTTGCGGAAAATACTGCAACAAAGCTTGCCCTAAAACCGTACCTAGGTAATAAGTGGTTAAATAAACTGCCAGCATTTTTCCTCGCGTGCGTACAGGACCAGTGAGTAATATACAACTTTCTATAACCACCCAAGTGACCGCACAAGCTATACCTATAAAAAATCGCCACATTATCCAGCTATAAAAATTCATTGAAAAACTTAATCCAATGGTTGCGATGGCAAAAATAATGCAACTATAGGTGTATGTGTGCCGAGCATTGAATTTATTAATAAACCAATTGGCGAAAATGGTACCTAGCAAGTTACCAGTAAAATAACTTGATCCGACAAGACCAATTTGCCCAAGCGAAAACTCATTACGCACTAACCACAATGGTACCTGTGTATTTAATGCTGACAACGAGATTGTTACAAAGAGCAAACTCGTTAATAAAATAGGGAATGAATACGAATGTTTCATAATGTTATCGCGTATAATTATGGGTTAAAATTTGCGGGCAATTATAATTTGGTGCTAATTATAAATAATTGTCTGCATCTATTTCGCCTGAGTTGCCGATAAATCGGATTTCGGGTGATAAATTCACCGAGAATTTTTGTAATACACATTTTTTTATATATCGAGCTAATTCAACCACATCCTGTGCTGTTGCTTGGTCTTTATTAACTAAAACCAATGCTTGTTGTTGATGCACAGCCGCTCCACCTATTTGGTAGCCTTTAAGACCACACTGATCAATAAGCCAACCTGCGGCTAATTTTGTTTGATGATTAACTTGTGGATATATTGGCATGTTTGGATAAATTTCAAGTAGTTTGTCCGCCACAATTTTATCGATGACAGGGTTTTTAAAAAAACTTCCACCATTGCCTAAAACCTTTGGATCTGGCAATTTACTACGACGAATTTCACACACTTTTTCAAATATCATTTTTGCAGTAACAATTTTGGGATCAAAGTTTCGCAATTCCCCATAAGTTAAAACTGGCTGCCACTGTTTTGGTAATTTTATACCAACATTGATAACAGCATAACCTTGCAAATACGCTTTTTTGAAGATGCTTTCACGATATCCATATTGGCCATCAGTTACAGTGATGATTTTGCCTGTAGCTAGTTCAAGTAGCTCCACATAATCGGCAACTTTTTGAAACTCAACACCATAAGCACCAATGTTTTGAATCGGTGCCGAACCTACACATCCAGGAATTAATGCTAGGTTTTCAAGCCCTGGTATGTTCTGCTTGATGGTTGTTGATACTAGATCATGCCAAGTTTCACCAGCACCAACTTTTAAATGCCATGCTTGTTCTGTTTCGTTAATGGTAATACCTTTGATACGATTAACAATAACAATACCATCAAAATCACAGGTAAAAAGTGTGTTACTGCCTTCGCCAATAATCATAATTGGTAAATTTTGGGAGTTATCTTGCCAAACTTGTTGTAATTGTTCGGGACTGGTTACAGTAACAACTTTTTGCGCAAAAACAGTTAAACCAAATGTATTAGGAATTTTTTGTTTCATTGATAACTACCTTTAATTTTTTGTGAAAATAGATGCCCGAAAATCAATCAATTTCTTAGGTTATTTTTATAGTTTGGGATCTATCGTATTTAATGTTTATATTACCACATTGGTTAGGAGCTGTTGATCTTTTGTATTAATCATAAGCATCCTTTACATTCTTAGTCACATCATGCAATGTACTAATGCAATCATACTGATATAATTTCTTGCCAACTTATTGTAACGTGTTACTACATTCAATAATGTTTCATTTTTCAGTGATTATCTGTTAACAATCTCACGAGCATAACAAATTGTTATTATTAGCATTTTGACAAAATTATATTATAACATCATCTTTAATAGCGTCTTTCTATTTTCTTTTATTGAAAGAGCAATTTCTTTTAGCTGTATTTGATATTTTAATTCATTGTTAGACGTGGCAAAGTGCTTAAAATGCAAGTGTTCAGTATACCTAATATGTAGAAAGACGCCTTATCCGTTTTTAAATGTTTGCTAAATAGGTAACAATTATTTTTTCTTGATGATATAGGAGTCATATCGGATATTTGTGATACGAGGTTAGTGCTTTTTTATGTATATTTATTATAGTAGCTTTTCTAACAACTGTGAACAACATGATTTCTACATATAAATAAAAATTAAATCATTCCTAATAAAGAATAATTTACAGAACATAAAAACTTATCGGTATATTAGTAATGAATTTTAAGTAAATGTTTGCTAAAATATAGCGATTTTTTAATTATTATCTGGAGAATTTTATGGCAGGTCATAGTAAATGGGCCAATACGAAACACCGTAAAGCTGCACAAGATGCAAAACGGGGTAAAATCTTTACCAAAATTATTCGTGAGTTAGTAACTGCGGCAAAATTGGGTGGTGGCGATCCAGCGTCAAATCCTCGATTACGAGCTGCAATGGATAAAGCGTTATCTAATAATATGACCCGTGATACCATGAACCGAGCTGTTGCGCGGGGTGTTGGTGGGGAAGATGATAGCAACATGGAAACAATTATCTATGAAGGTTATGGACCTGCTGGCACAGCTGTAATGGTTGAATGCTTGAGTGATAATCGTAATCGAACTGTGTCCGAAGTACGCCATGCATTTACAAAAACAGGTGGTAACTTAGGTACTGATGGTTCAGTTTCATATTTGTTCACTAAAAAAGGCGTTATTTCATACCCAGCTGGTACTGATGAAGACCAAGTTATGGATGCAGCGCTTGAAGCAGGGGCAGACGACGTTGTGACTTATGATGACGGCGCGATTGACGTATTTACTACACCAGAATCATTTGGTGAAGTAAAAGATGCGCTTGATGCTGCAGGGCTAGTTGCCGAAGCCGCTGAAGTATCAATGATTCCAGCAACAAAAGTCGATCTTGATATTGAATCTGCACCAAAATTATTACGTTTAATTGATATGCTTGAAGATTGTGATGATGTTCAAGAAGTTTATCATAATGGTGAGGTTTCTGACGAGGTTGCTGCAACGCTCTAATGGCCATTATTCTTGGCATCGATCCAGGATCTCGTTTGACGGGTTACGGCGTAATCCATCAAACGGGACGACAACTTACCTACCTTGGTAGTGGATGTATCCGTACTGCTGTTGATGATTTACCTACTCGTTTAAAACGAGTATACGCTGGTGTTAGTGAAATTATTTTACAATTCCAACCTGATATGTTTGCTATTGAACAAGTTTTTATGGCTCATAATGCCGATTCCGCATTAAAGTTAGGTCAAGCAAGGGGAGCTGCAATTGTTGCTGCTGTAAATAATAATTTACCTGTTTTTGAATACGCAGCTCGTTTAGTTAAGCAGAGTGTAGTAGGAACAGGCGCAGCCGATAAAAAGCAAGTACAACATATGGTCAAATTATTATTAAAGTTACCAGCTAGCCCTCAGGCTGATGCCGCTGATGCTTTAGCTATAGCAATTACCCACGCCCATACCAGTCAGCAGTTACTAAAGCATCGCAAGTAAATATAACAAAATTCAATTTACGTATACGCAACTATATAAATAAAAAATGCGCCAAAAAACGGCGCATTTCGTTATTTTAATAGCTCGCTTAAGTTATATATGACCTATAGAACTATACATCAAGGCCATATATGTACCAAAACTAGCTATTTAGTTATTGCTTTTAAGAACGGTTAACAGGTAACACTGCTTTATTTTTATGTTTTGTAAATAGTTTTGTTACAAATAAAAAGAACAAGGGAACATAAAATATTGCTAAAAATGTTGCTGTCAACATACCACCAATTACACCAGTACCTACCGCATTTTGGCTAGCGGAACCAGCACCGCTATTTAATGCTAGCGGTAACACCCCTAAAATAAAGGCAAACGAAGTCATTAAAATCGGGCGTAGGCGAAGGCGACAAGCTTCAAGTGTAGCATCAATCAATGATTTACCCTCTTTTTCCAAGGCATCTTTGGCAAATTCTACAATCAATATAGCATTTTTAGCAGATAACCCCATTGTCGTTAATAGTCCTACAATAAAGTAAATATCGTTATCAAGCCCTCTAAACATAGTTGCAAATACTGTACCTAAAATCCCAAGAGGAATAACAAATAAGATCGAAATTGGCACTGTCCAACTTTCATACAATGCAGCTAATGATAAAAACACAACAATAATCGAAATAATATAAAGTGTTGTTGTTTGTGATCCTGTCTGACGTTCTTGATAAGATATACCTGTCCAGTCAAAAGTAAATCCTTTTGGCAAATTTTGGGACAACTCTTCCATCACAGCCATTGCTTGTCCAGAGCTTAGACCTGGAGCGGCTGAACCGCTTATCTCCATTGCTGCCACACCATCATAACGAACCAGTGAAGGAGAACCATAAGTTTTTGTCGTAGTAGCAAATGCATCATATGGAACCATCTCACCATTTTTATTTTTAACATGCCAATAGCTAAAATCATCTGGTAGCATACGATATGGTGCATCAGATTGTAAGTATACTTTTTTAACTCGGTTATTATAAACAAAATCGTCAATATAAGCAGAACCTAAAGCTGTGGACAATACAGTATTTACTGAATTTACCGAAACGCCCAGTGCTTGTGCTGCTTCAAAATCAACATTAATTTTGTACTGTGGAACATCTAGCATACTTCCCGGTCTAACTTGTTGCAGTTTAGGATGAAGAGAAGCTTGACCCAACATTTGGAAAAATGCACCTACCAAAGCATCATGACCATAACTAGCCGTATCTTTCAGCACATAAGAAAAACCATTAGCCATACCTAATGCTGGAACAGCTGGTAAGTTGGTAACAATTACCCTCCCCTCGGTTATAGTAGAAGCAAATCCCCAACCGCTAGCGACTAAAGCATTAACTTTTTGATCAGCGCGTTTACGTTGTTCCCAATTTTTTAATCGAACAAAGCCTAGCCCCATATTTTGCCCACGACCAACCATACTAAATCCAGCTACAGTAAATATTTCCTCAACTGAATCAGCTTTTTGCTCAGTATAAAATTTTGCCGTTTTATTTAAAACTGACATAGTTTGCTCTAAAGTTGATCCTGGCGGTAGCTCAACCATAACTAAAAGCACACCCTGATCTTCATTAGGTAAAAAACCAGTAGGTAACCGATTAAAACCAAAGATTAATCCAACTAGAATTAAAGCATAACAAACAAAAGCTATTAATGGATAACGAACAACTTTTATTACACCTTTTTCATAATGGCGTAAACTTTTTTCATAGAACTCGTTAAACCATTTAAAGAATTTTTTGGTGCCAACAGAACACCAACTAAATAGTGATATAGATTCTAACTTTTCAACTAATGAATTTCTTTTTAATTTACTTTTGGATGGTGCTTTTAAAATTTGAACACAAAGTGCTGGAGTTAATACGATTGCCATCAATACTGATAATGCCATTGCTGTTACAATGGTAATTGAAAATTGGCGGTAAATTCCACCCGCTGCACCTCCATAAAACGCCATAGGAACGAATACTGCAGATAACACGACTGCAATACCAACCAACGCTGAAGTAATTTGTTCCATCGATTTAACGGTTGCATCATAAGGTGATAAACCTTCATCATGCATAATACGTTCAACGTTCTCAATAACAACTATTGCATCATCTACCAACAAGCCTATGGCAAGCACCATTGCAAACATAGATAATGTATTAATCGTAAACCCACAGATATACAAAACAGCAAAAGTTCCTAGCAATACCACAGGTACGGTAATCGTAGGTATAAGTGTCGAACGAAGATTTTGTAAAAAGACATACATTACAATAACAACTAAAATAATAGCTTCAATCAATGTATGTACTACGTTATTAATTGATAATTTTACAAATGGTGTTGTGTCATATGGATAAGCATAGTGAATATCTTCAGGAAAGATTTTTGATAATTCAGCTAATTTTTTATCTACCTGATCAGAAGTTTCTAATTGGTTAGCTCCTGTTGCCAAATAAATACCAAGGCCTGCAGATGCTTTACCATCATAATAAGAAATAAAGTTATAATCAGACGCACCAATTTCAACCGTTGCTATATCTTTTAATAAAAGATTAGAACCATCTGTATTTACACGCACTAAAATATTTTGGAATTGTTCGGGTGTTTTTAAACGTGATTGAGCAGTAATTGTCGCATTGAGTTCTTGTCCATCTGTTGATGGTAAGGCACCTAATTGCCCTGCTGTTACTTGCGCATTTTGTGCTTGAATAGCCGCAATGATTTCTTCAATTGATAAATTAAAATAGGTCAATTTATTTGGATCAAGCCAAATACGCATTGCATATTCAGAACCAAACAATTGAGTATCACCTACACCCTGTACACGTCTAATCTGATCTTGCACTGTTGAATAAACAAAATCAGCAATATCAGCTTGTGTTTTTTTAGGATTTGTTGAATAAAAACCCACAACCTTTAAAAAGTTGGTGTTATTTTTTGCAACAGAAACACCATTTTTTTGCACACTTTCTGGTAGCCTTGATTTAATACTCTCTACTTTATTTAACACTTGTACTTGAGCAAAATCGGGATTAGTTCCAGGAGCAAAGGTTAACGTCGTTTGAACAACACCTTGTGCACTACTGGTTGATTTCATATAAATTAGATTATCCAATCCAGTTAAATTCTGCTCAATCAACTGAGTAACAGTATTTTCGATGGTCTGTGCATCGGCACCTGGGTAAACAGCACTAACAGTTACAGCAGGAGGGGCAATGTCAGGGTACTGCTCAACAGCTAGTAGCTTGATACATAAAGCACCTCCTAGCATCATCATGATAGCAATTACCCATGCAAAAACAGGTCTATCAATAAAAAACTTAGCCATAATTCACCTACTCCTGTTTTATTTCACACTGTTTTTTATGATACTGTCTAATTGTTCTTGTGAAAGTGTATTAGGATCTCCGACTTTTTCTACTTTCATAGGTGGAGCATCTTTTTGAGGTTTTTCAACAGAAGTTAAATTAAGTAATCCAGTAATAATAACCTCTTCACCAATGTTAATTCCCTTTGTTACAACCCAATAACCACCAACTCCTGTGTATACTTGAATATCTTGTCGATACTCTACTGTATTATCAGGTTTCAAAATTTTTGCAGTATATTGCCCTAACTTATTGCTGGTAATTCCTTGCTGTGGAACAAGCACTGCATTTTTGATATAGCCTAATGTCAACTGAGGCTTAACAAACATGCCGGGTAAAATTTTCCCTTCACTATTTGTAAATTGTGACCGCAAAGTTACTGTACCCGTTGTTTCATTTACAGTCATATCAGAAAATTTTACACTACCTGGATAAGCGTATTTAGAACCATCATTAAAGTATAATTCGACATTATTACCTTTTACTGGTTCATAAATTACGTTTTCATCCTGAATATATTTATTATAACGAGTAGCCGCTTCTGTCATATCGACATAAATTGGGTCTAGTTGTTGAACTAGTGCAAGTGGTGTCGATTGACCTGCCGACACTAATGCCCCTTCAGTCACACTTGATTTACCTATATACCCATCAATTGGTGAATACACTTTTGTATATTCTAAATTGACTTTAGCTGTATGCTCAGCTGCTTGTGCAACTAATACTGCAGCTTCAGCCTGTTTAGCATCTGCAGCTGCTTTATCGTAATCTTGTTGGCTGATTGATTTAGTATTTAATAATCCAGCGTAACGCTTAAGAGTAAGTTGAGCAATATTTGCATTCGCTTTAGCGCTAGCAACACTTGCTACCGCACTATCATAATTAGCTTGATAAATAGCTGGATCTATTTGATAAAGAGATTGTCCGGCCTTAACATTCGAACTTTCATCAAACTCGCGTTTTAAGACGATACCACCTACTTGAGGCCTAATTTCAGCAATTTGAGATGCAACAACCCTACCTGGTAAACCAATTTTTAATGTGTAATTCAATGGTTCCACTTTAAATACAGTTACCTTCGGTAATTTATTATTACCATTTTTTGAATTGCCATTATCACAACTTGTTAATAAAAGTAGGCTAGCACACGCCACAGGCAAGGCTAATAATAGCTTGTTAAATCTCATATAAAAATGACCTCAGTAAACTTAATAATTATTTTAATTTTTAATAATTGATCTTAGTTAAAAGTAATCGGCGATTTTACAAAAAATATGCATAGATTGTAAGTATCTTTACAAGTTAATAGCACAGAGTTCTAAAAAATAGCTAGTTAGATTATGATACTAAAAAAAGTATTGCTAATTAGGATTATTGCTAGAAATAAAGTAATATAGAGTAATTGATTTTTTGTGCTATAAAGTATCTTAAATAAAATGTTATACTACAAATATCAAATATGGTTGCTTTAATGAATATTAATTCATATTGCTAATAAAGAATAAAAAATTTACATTACTGTACTCCGCAATCACTTTTTCAAAAGATGATTGAATAATTTGAGTCTATATTTAATTTAATACAGAGATGGTTATTATGGATAATTTACGTATTGTTCTAGTTGTTGTTGCATCCTTGGTCATTATTGCATTGCTCATCCATGGGTTTTGGATCAATAAAAAAGAACGTTCTTCGCTTTTTAGTTCAAATAAAAAAGGAAAATTTGAACAAAATACTCAACAATATCAAAACTATTCTATGAATGACATAGAAGAAGATGATGATGTTATCTTACTCAAACCTAAAACAACAAAAAGCAGTGAAACCGTTGAAAACGATGTAATTATTAATGAACTCACAAAAGAGCAAGAGAAAATACCTCAACAAGAAGATTTATTTGTTGATAATAACGACAAACAAGAGATTAATACTGAAACAACGAAAGAACCAGCTGTCAATGTTGAACTTGATCTTTTTGAGGATGAACAACAACCTGATTTAATTCTTACAACGAAAGAAAAACCATCAGATACTAATAATGAAATTAAACATAACGAAGAACCCAAAAAACTAAATATTGACACTGAACAATCCACAACCGAAATTATTGTATTAAATATCACAGGCATTAACGGAAAATTATTACAAGGTGATGTGTTACTCGCTAGCATTATGCAATCTGGTTTTCAGTTCGGTGATATGAGAATTTATCACCGCCATGTAGATCCTGCGGGTAATGGAGCAATATTATTTAGTTTAGCCAATATGGTGACACCTGGATATTTGGATCCCGATACAATGCATGAATTTACCACACCTGGTGTGTCTATTTTTATGGTTGCGCCTACAGAGGGTAACAATCAGCAAAACTTCAAATTAATGTTGCAAACAGCACAACGCATAGCTGACGATGTCAACGGTGTAGTATTAGATGATGAACATCATATGCTAACCCCTCAAAAAATAGACAGTTATAAAGAACGTATTAAAAAGGTCAGTAACGAAATTTAACCGTAGTCTTTTCAGCAAATCTTTTAAAAAATTCCACCAACTTGGATTGGTGGATAAAAATGAATATAACCTATTTATAATATTTTCCCAAACCTTCGTTTTAATAAGAGCATATAACCATGTCGCTACATAATGAAACAAAAAATTCAGTAAATACACCTGAATTGAATAAAGACATAGCGAAGCAATTGACTTCACTACGCAACCTAATTAGACATCATGAATACTGTTATTATGTCCTTGATACACCAGAAATTCCCGATGTTGAATATGATAAATTAATAAAGCAACTACAAACATTAGAACAGCAAAACCCAGATCTTATTACTCCCGACTCACCAACTCAACGAGTTGGTGGTTCCCCATTAGCCCAATTTGCATCCATTAAACATGAAATACCTATGCTATCACTAGATAATGTCTTTGATGATGCTAGCTTTATTGCATTTAACAAACGAGTTAAAGATCGTCTTCATTTAAACGATGCTGAACAGGTTGAATATTGTTGTGAGCTCAAACTTGACGGACTTGCTGTCAGTCTTCTTTATGAAAATGGTCGTTTTATACAAGCAGCAACACGAGGAGATGGTACAACAGGAGAAGACATAACAGCCAATGTAAAGACTATCAAAACAATTCCACTAGTTCTAAGAGGCGATAACATCCCTTCTAGATTAGAAGTTCGAGGAGAAGTCTTTATGACACATAAAGGCTTCGAAAAACTCAACGCAGATGCAGAAAAGCATAACGAAAGAGTATTTGCCAATCCACGTAATGCAGCCGCTGGTTCATTAAGACAATTAGATCCTAAAATTACAGCAAAAAGACCATTAGCATTTTTTTGTTATGGTGTTGGTATTGTCGAAGGTACCACATTACCTGACACTCATTACGATCGTTTAATGCAATTTAAAGCTTGGGGGTTACCAGTTAGTAATAAAGTACAAAAACGCCAAGGGGTGCAAGCCGCTCTAGATTATTTTAAACTAATTGGTGAACAGCGTATGTCATTAGATTTTGATATCGATGGTGTAGTAATTAAAGTTAATAGTATTGAACTACAAAATCAGCTTGGATTTGTTGCTCGAGCACCAAGATGGGCCACAGCATTTAAATATCCGGCTCAAGAAGAAATTACAAAATTAAATAAAGTAGACTTTCAAGTTGGGCGAACAGGTGCAATTACTCCTGTAGCAAGGCTTGAACCTGTATCAGTTGCTGGCGTTATTGTGAGCAATGCGACATTACATAATAGCGATGAAATAATCCGATTAGGTATCCGTGAGGGTGACTATGTAACAATACGCCGAGCTGGTGACGTTATTCCTAAAATAGTAGCCGTCATAGTAGATAGAAGACCCGCCGACACAAAAGAAATCATCTTCCCGACACACTGCCCTATTTGTGGCTCGCAAATAGTTCGAGACGAAGGTGCAGCGATATCACGCTGTGCTGGAGGTTTGATTTGCCCTGCACAACGAAAAGAAGCCTTAAAGCATTTTGTTTCACGGCGAGCAATGAATGTTGATGGTATGGGAGAAAAAATTATTGAACAATTAGTTGATAAAGAATATGTCAAAACACCAGCAGATTTATATAAACTAAATCTACCAACGCTATGTAGTTTAGATAAAATTGGGGAAAAATCTGCCAATAACTTATTAAATGCACTAGAGGTATCTAAAAATACTACATTAAGCCGTTTTATATTTGCGCTTGGAATTCCGAATGTTGGTGAAGTTACTGCCGAAAATCTTGTTAACCAACTTGGTAGTTTATCAGCAATTGAGAATGCCTCACTAGAAAAACTACAATCAGTAAACGAAATTGGTGCCGTCATTGCAGAAAGCATTATTGACTTTTTTCAAGAACCACATAATCGCAATGTAATTGAACAACTAACCAGTAATGAAGTAGGCATTCACTGGCAAGATGTCATTCCACAGGTACAAGAGATCGCCATTAACTCACCTTTTTCAGGAAAAACTGTAGTATTAACTGGTACATTGTCGGTTTTAACACGAGATGAAGCCAAAGATAAATTAAAGCAACTAGGCGCCAAAGTAACAGGCAGTGTTTCGAAAAACACTGATCTAGTCATTGCAGGAGAAGCAGCAGGCTCTAAACTTAATAAGGCTCAAGAACTAGGAATAAAAGTTATTGATGAGCAAGAATTAATAAATTTACTTGATCAGTAAATATCAAATCTACTGGTACTTATTAGTAAATTGATTAGAATAACAATTATCAAATAACAAGGAGGAAATTATGCCTTTACTAGACAGTTTTAAAGTTGATCACACAAAAATGAAAGCACCCTTTGTGCGAATTGCAAAAACAATGGTGACCCCAAAAGGTGACAGCATTACTGTGTTTGATCTACGCTTTACCATTCCAAATAAAGACAACCTTCCAGAAAAAGGAATTCATACATTAGAACATTTATTTGCTGGTTTTATGCGCGATCATCTTAACAGTGATAAAGTTGAAATAATCGATATTTCACCAATGGGATGTCGTACAGGCTTTTATATGAGCTTAATTGGCAAGCCCAATGAAGCACTAGTTGTAGATGCATGGCTAAAATCAATGCATAACGTATTAAATGTAAAATCACAAAATCAGATTCCTGAATTGAATGAGTATCAATGTGGTACCTATGAAATGCACTCATTAGATGAAGCTAAAGCCATTGCTGAACAAATTATAAAATCTAGCATTAGCATATGCCATAACGATGAAATCGCATTAACTGATGAACAACTTGCCCAAATTAATAATCACTAGGAGATATCTATGCCTAATGTCGTTATAGATTTTTTAGAAGGCCGCACTATAGAGCAAAAAAGAGAAATGGCAAAACGCGTAACTAATGCCATCGTTGAAACCCTTAACTGTAAACCAGAAGCAGTACAAATCATAATGCACGAATTATCTAAAGATCAGATTGCTAATGGTGGTGTGCTACGCAGCGATAAAAATTGATTTTAAAGGTGCCAAATAATTGGCAATTATCACATAAACCTAAATTAAAATTTTTCTCTTATTATCAAGTAACAAAAAACTCAAAATAATATTTTCTATTTTGAGTTTTTATTTCAACATTTTTACTATTTTGGATAAATTCAATTACAAACCAATAAGTTCTCTTAGTTAACTTAAATTTTTAGTGATTGCAATTATAGTGATGCAAATGAAGTAAGTGTCCCATTTTATTTGCTTTTGTTTCTAGATAATGCTCATTGTTTGGATTTCCACCAACTTCCAATGGCACCCGTTGTATAATTTTAATTCCTGATTGTTCAAGCACTCGTATTTTCTCGGGATTGTTGGTTAATAAGCGAATTTGTGATACGCCTAATAAAGTCAGCATATCTGCGCATAGAGTAAAATCTCGTTCATCTGCTGCAAACCCCAATTGCTCATTAGCTTCAACCGTATCCAAGCCTTGATCTTGTAGCGCATAAGCTCTGATTTTATTCAATAAACCAATATTGCGTCCTTCTTGCCGGTGATAAATTAAAATCCCTTTATCCTCCTTTGCAATTTGTTTTAAGGCTGCTTCTAACTGAAAACCACAATCACAGCGTAAGCTAAAAAGCGCATCGCCTGTTAAGCATTCAGAATGAATTCTTGTGAGAACTGGTGTATCGCCAGATATATCACCAAATACTAATGCGGCATGATCCTTTTTTGTTGCAATTTCTTCAAATCCAACAATAATGAAACACCCCCAAGGCGTCGGCAATTTCGCTTGTGCAACACGTTTTAATTGCATTATTATCTCCGTTTTCAATAACGATAAATAAGATTTTATAAAAATAAATTTATCTTCTATGCTAAAATATTAAGCAAAAGCAATTTATACTTAATTGAGTTTATAAATGAGGTTAGTAATAAAAAAAACAATAGTCTTATTGGCTATTTTCTTAGCTGTTCCTTTTACTATTATAGCCATAAATTGGCATTGGCAACCAGCAACCTTAAATAATACATCTAAATGTTTATTTTTAATAACTGAAACAGCAAGTTTTCCTTGGGGAATTATCACCTCAACAATTCTATTCATTGTATTTTGTCTGCTATTACCCCAAAAAACAAAAAAAAGAATCATATTATTATGGTTACTTCTTGTTAGCGCAATATTAAGTGGGCAAATAATTAAAAGCCTTTTAAAATCACAAACCGCTGAATCACGGCCTTATGTACTTTGGATGGCTCAGGAATATAATATTAGTGATCAACAATTTTATTCGAAATCAGGTTCAGAAAGAAAAAAAATTATTCATCAATTATTTAACAATTCATCAACAATCCCTAGTTGGTTATCAGGCCACTGGCAAAATGAAACGGGATATGCTTTTCCTTCTGGGCATACCTTGTTAGCTGTAACTTGGGCACTATTGGCCTTAATATTACTAAAATTTAGACAGCATTATGTGATAGTATCTTCTATCATTATTTGGTCAATATTAATTGAATTAAGCCGGTTATTATTAGGCATGCATAGTCCTATTGATCTAATAACAAGTATATTAATCGCATGGATAATCTCATTAATTTGCTATTTTTATGCTAGAAAATGGCATATAGTAGACAAATGATTATTAAATATTTTGAGAAAGTGACATTTACAACAAACAATATTATTTTTAGGCAATACAGTTAATAATCTAACTAGCCAAATGCAAAAAGAAATTATAAGAATAGAAGAGTATAATAAACGAAAGAGTTTAACTAAAACAAAAAAAAGAAAGGTCAACATTATGAAATTTGTTATATCAATTTTATTGATAATTATCATCTTTGCCATCTCAATAGCAATAGGATCGGCTAATGATCAAATAGTAACATTCAATTATTTGGTGGCTAAAACTGAAACCCGCTTATCAGTCTTATTAGCTATTTTATTTGGTTCGGGGTTTATTGTTGGTTGGATATTAACCGGTATTTTCTTTCTAAAATCTAAATTACAGCACTCATCAACAAAACGTAAACTAAATAAATTACAAAAAAAATATGATGAAGGCATGGCTAATAATCAGCAAATAAACACAACTAAAACTAATTAAGAATAGGTTACTATGTTTGAACTGTTATTTTTGTTACTTCCTATTGCCGCCGCATACGGTTGGTATATGGGTGACAGAAATGCAAAACAGAAACATCTAAATCAATCTAATCGGCTATCTCGTGAATATGTTGATGGTTTGAATTTTCTTTTATCAAATCAAAAAGACAAAGCTGTCGATCTTTTCTTAGACATGTTAAAAGAAGATGATGGCACACTTGAGGCCCATTTAACATTGGGCAATTTATTTCGCTCTCGAGGCGAAGTTGATCGTGCTATCCGTATTCATCAAGCACTATTAGAAAGTTCATCTTTAACATTCGAACAGAGACTATTAGCTATTCAACAACTAGGTCGAGATTACATGGTTGCAGGATTTTACGATCGTGCTGAAGAGACATTTTTACAATTAATTGATGAAGAAGACTTTCAACAACATGCATTACAACAACTTATCATCATATATCAATCAACCAGTGAATGGATAAATGCCATCAACATGGCAACTAAATTGGTCAAACTTGGTAATGTAAAATACAAAACCGATATTGCACAATTTTATTGTGAATTGGCGTCAATAGCGATTGATAATGATGATCTCGATAAAGCCAATAGCCTATTACAAAAATCAGCAATGGCAGACACTAAATGTGCTCGTACTTCACTCATGTTGGGGCAAGTTCTTATGCTACAAAACAAAACTGAGCAAGCTATCAAATCTTTTAAGCAAATATTACTGCAGGACAAAGCTTTTATTGGCGAAGCATTACCTGCATTAAAAGAGTGTTACCTAAAGCTAAATAATCAATATGAATTTCAAGAATTTTTACAAATATGTGTCGATCAAGATACAGGTAATGTTGCTGAATTAATGCTTGCTGATGTTATCGAAAAAGAAAAAGGTCTAGACACCGCACAATACTATATGTATCGAGAATTACTGAAACACCCTAACTTAAAAGGTTTTTATCGATTAATGAACTATCATGTTGCTGATGCAGAACAAGGTAAAGCTAAAGAAAGCCTTTTACTTTTACGCAACATGGTTGGCGAACAAATAAAAGCGGTACCCAATTATCGATGCCAAAAATGTGGATTCACAGTTAACTCACTCTACTGGTTATGCCCTGCTTGCCGTTCATGGTCAACAATAAAACCTGTTCGTGATTTTGAACAACATTAAGATAAATAAAGAAGAGATTTTTATGTTTTTAATTGATTCTCACTGTCATTTAGATAGTTTAGACTTTAGTACTAAATCCATCAAAGATGTTTTACAAGAAGCTATCAACAATAGCGTTAAACATTGCCTAAGCGTGGCAACAACACTATCTGGCTATGAATCGATGAAACATAAGCTTACACCTTATCAAAATCAATGCTCTTTCTCATGTGGGATTCATCCACTTAATCTTGATGACGAAACCTACGATGCTGAACGCTTTCAAACCTTAGCACAAGAAGATAATGTCATTGCCCTTGGTGAAACAGGACTTGATTATTACTACCAACAAGACAACTTAGAACTACAACAAACTATATTTAAAGAACATATCCGATTAGGGCGAAAGCTAAGCAAACCCATTATTGTCCATACACGTAATGCTAAAGAAGACACTTTAAGAATTTTAAAAGAAGAGCATGTCCACTCTGGTGTTTTGCACTGTTTTACAGAAGATATCGAAACAGCAAAACAACTATTGGATCTTGGTTTTTATATTTCCTTTTCAGGGATTATCACCTTTAAAAATGCCGAGGCCTTACGCGAAGTTGCTAAATATGTTCCACTTGATCGTATTTTGGTCGAAACTGACTCACCTTATCTTGCCCCCGTGCCATATCGAGGTAAAGAAAACCAACCAGCGTATGTTCGTGTAGTTGCACAATATTTATCTGCTTTAAAAGGTGTTTCTTTAGAGGATATAGCCCAAAAAACCACCCATAATTTTTGCCAGTTATTCAATCTTCAAGGAAAATTAAATGAATTATAAATTAACTATTGATTGGGATGATTTTTTAACAAACTATTGGCAAAAAAAAACGGTAATCTTACGCAAAGCATTTGTTAATTTTATTGATCCCATAACACCAGACGAACTAGCTGGTTTAGCGATGGAAGAAGAAATTGATAGCCGAATTGTTTCTAATAAAGATGGTGTTTGGGATGCTAAATTCGGACCATTTACTCAATACGATAACTTAGGTGAAGATCATTGGAGTTTGCTAGTACAAGCCGTTGACCATTGGCATGAACAAGCAGCGACCTTACTTAAACCTTTTAAATGCCTTCCACAATGGCAATTTGATGATCTAATGATTTCTTACGCAACCCAAGGCGCTGGAGTTGGACCTCATATTGATAATTATGATGTATTTATTATTCAAGGCATGGGTAGCAGGCGTTGGCAAGTAGGCAATGGCGATCCAAATTATAAACAATTTAATGCACACAAAGCATTATTACATGTCGAAGAATATCAACCAATCATTGACGAAGAGCTCACCACAGGCGACATTCTATACATTCCAACAGGTTGTCCGCATAATGGTATATCCATTGGAGAATCATTAAGTTATTCCGTTGGCTTTATGACACAAACATCACAACAACTATTAAGTAGCTTTGCTGATTATGTCATTGATAACCTACCAATTAGTGTTTATTATCAAGATCCAGATTTAAAGCTACCTAATGATCCTCATCGCGTTCAACCTTATGAACTAACAAAAGTACAAAATCAAATTATCGACCTAATCAAAACACCTACATTATTTAACGATTGGTTTGGCAAATACATTACTCTACCAATGCACGATCTAAATATTGTACCAGTTGAACCACCATACAATTATGAAGAATTTGAATTATTACTAAAAGCTGGTGCAGAACTAAACCGTGTACTAAGCATTCGAATTTTTAAAGTAGGCAATTTTGGCTATATTCATGGTGAAAAAATTGACTTACCAATGCCTATCATTGATCTACTTTGTGAAACTGAAACACTTAATTACGAACAGTTGCAGGATAAAAACACACTTAAAGTCATGCTTGATCTTGTCAACAAAGGTTATTGGCACTTTGCTGAAGATTAAATAAATCAACTGCCGATAACAAAATCGGCAGATAAAACGACTGTTTAGGGCATTAAGCTTGGCTTTTTACTAGTTTTAAGTATATACTTGCCCCGCTTTAATTTACCCTCCGTTTAATCACAAATTAAACATCATAAAACGCAAATTTTAAGTAACATCTATTTTTAAAAACTAGAGGTATACATGAACACTGAAGCAAACACAGCCTTGCAAGCAGAAAGTGAAAACGAACACACAACCCCGTATCAAAAAAGAACCCTTTTTGCATCCACTGTCGGTTACGCACTTGATGGCATGGATATGATGATTTTAGGTGTATGTTTTAGTCTAATCTCGACCAGCTTTAATCTAACTAAAGCTGATTTAGGAACCTTAACATCAGTAACCTTACTTGGTGCCGTATTAGGCGGTATTTTATTTGGTATCCTTGCCGATAAATATGGTCGAGTAAGAGTCTTTTCATGGACTATTTTAATATTTTCTCTTTTCACAGGGTTATGTGCAATTTCACCTAACTATGAATGCTTTTTAATTTTTCGCTTTTTAAGTGGACTTGGTCTTGGTGGTGAATTTGGAATTGGTATGACTCTAGTTTCAGAAAGCTGGCCTAAAAATAAACGTTCAAGAGCAACATCCATTGTTGCATTAGGCTTTCAAGCTGGTATCATTTTAGCCGCATTAACCGTTAATTTTATTGGTGAAATTTATGGTTGGCGCTGGGCTTTTGCCATGGGAGTACTACCAGCGCTATTTGTTGCTTGGACACGTAAAGGCCTAAAAGAGCCAGAAATCTGGCAAAATTTAAAAGCCCAAAATAAAAATAAAATAGCCATTGGCAAATTATTTAAAAATCCTCGAACCGTAGCAACTACAATAGGGTTAACTATTGCCTGTGCAGTACAAAATTTTGGTTTTTATGGGCTCATGGTTTGGATGCCAAATATGATTGCAACTGAACTCAAATTGCCATTCAAAAATACAATGTTCTGGACCATTTCAACAACAATTGGTATGTCATTAGGGATCTTAATTTTTGGTTGGTTATGTGATAAATTTGGTCGCCGTCCTTCTTATATCCTATTTTTATTCGTTTCGGCAGTTTCAATTTGGTTTTATTTTCATCAAACTGATATGTTTATATTAATCATATTTGGTTCAGCAATTGGCTTTTTTGTAAATGGTATGATGGGCGGATATGGTGCATTGCTTGCTGAACATTACCCAACAGATGCCCGTTCAAGTGCTGAAAATATTATTTTTAATGTAGGTCGAGGAATTGCAGGAATATCGCAAGTTTTAATTGCATATTTAGCTACTGTTTATTCAATTAGCTACGCATTAGCTTTACTGTCTGCTGCTTATTTATTATCAGCGGCTGCATTTGTATTTTTAATACCAGAAACAAAAGGTAAAGAACTAGAATAACTCAAAAAAAACAGGGTAAATCACCCTGTTTTATATCACATTAATAAATTATATCAAAAATTAAAACAAACTACTTTAGTTAGCAGTACAAGAAGCTGGCGTCAATTTAACACTAAACAATTTTTCATCATGAATATAGTAATTATGACTAACGCCATTTGGGAATGCATCCCTAAGTTGTTTAACTTGTGAGCTATTACTACAATAAAGTGTTTTTAGACTTTCTGTCGTCATTTTTTGAGTATCAGGAATTGATACCTCATCTTTTGAACTATCAATTACATATTTATAATTAATTAAATCATTATCTTTAGTTATATCAATCAAATTAGTTTTTGCATCAACTTTAACTGGAAGCATTTTTTTTGCTTCGTTAATAATAGTTTCTTGCAAACGACTTAATTCAGTATTTTTTGAAGAATCACCAACTACTTTATTAGCATCAGATTTTGAATTATCACAACTACAAAGAACCAAGCCTATCAAAATTGCTGACACTGTTTTTAAACTTTTCATTATTATTCCTTTGAGTAAATTTTATAAATTACATATCGACCACTTATTTAAAAAATGGTCGATAAATTGTAAAATATCAGTGAAAAAAGTACATAAAAAATTTACAATTTAAAACAAAAAGTAAGCTTTAATAAGCCCCCACTCATTTAGTGCTGATGGTTTCTAGTATTTTTTAAGTTGATTAATGGTTATTTAGAATCACAATCACTCGGTTTCAAATCAAACGACATAATTTTCTCATTTTCAAGATAATAATTATGACTTACTCCATTTGGGAATATGAGTTTCAACGCTTCAACATTTGGGTCATTACCACAATATAAAGTAACTATCGTTTTTAATACAGATTGCTGATTTTGCTTTAGCAATATCACATCTTTAGGCAAACCTTTCATAATATATTTATAAATAAGTTTATTGTTATCTTTTGATATGTCATTGAACATCGTAAATTTATCAATCACAATGGGTAACTTTTCTTTTATACCTGCAACAACCGAATCTTGAGCAAAACTATAATCACCATCTTTTTGCTCATTAAATTCTTTAATTTTTTCAGGTGTTGATTGAGCAATAATATTTTGTCCTCTTTCAACAATATCCATATTCTCTTGAATACCAGTTCGCTGAGTACCTATAACTTTTGCTTCTGAATTGTTAAAACCAAATAATATTATCCCCATTAACATCACAAATGTTACTTTCATGCCTTTCATATTCATTCATTCCTACCTAAGCTAATTCATCACTACCTGATATCTTTTAAAAGATAAAACTATAAAAATACAAAAACAGTAATAATAATATTAATTAACCTTTAAAAGAGCTGTAAATGAACACTCTTAAGAAAGAGCGTCCAAAATAAAAAGGGCTTCAATCAGCCCTTTTATATTAATAAAATTTAACTAGTTATTCAAATTAATAAAAATATATTTAATCATCATCATCACAATCACTTGGTTTTACATCTACTGAAAATACCTTATCGTCATTGATATAATAATTATGGTTAGCTCCTCTAGGGAATACTAATCTTAAAGTCTTCATGCTAGAATCATCACCACAATAAAACGCAACCAATTTATCCTGTAAATTTTTTTGATTAGTTTTAGCCTGTAATGCATCTTTAGTGATATTATTCACAATATATTTATAATTAATTGCATTGCTATCTGACGATACATCAACTAAAGTTACACTCGAATCAATTGTTGCAGGTAATTTTGTTTTAATCGCCTTGATCATCAAACCTTGAGCAACATTATAATTACCTTCTTCAATCTTATTAAGCATCTCATCTTTTTCTGATTTTGTTTGTTCATACAAATCTTTAGCTTTATCACTAATTGCTGAGCTTACTTGCTTAACTTGGTCTTCAATTTTTGCATTTAATTGGCTAGCCTTATCACCAATTTCTGAGCTTAATTGATTGGCTTTATCGCTAATTTCTGCACCTGTTTGATTAGCCTTGTCACTTACTTCTGAACTTGTTTGTTTGGCTTGTTGTTCAATATCATCAGTTTTTGATTTTGAATTATCACAATTGACTAAAAAAAGCCCTAACACTACTAAAGTGATCACTTTAAAAAGTTTCATTTTTATTCCTTTTTTATTTAATTTTTTAACTACCATGAATTAACTCATAATAACCATTTTATTATAAAAGTTAATTTTATCTAATGTTAATAGTAAAAGAGTTTAAATAAACTCTTTTACTATAACAAATATCAATTAGTTAATATGCATACCACCTGTAACACCATAAGTTTCGCCAGTTGTATAACTTGATTCTTCAGATGCTAAGTGCACATAAACACCAGCAAGTTCAACAGGTTGGCCAGCTCGTTGTAAAGGAGTTTGTTTACCAAATTCAGGAATAGCGTCACTTGGTTGACCACCACAAATTTGTAATGGAGTCCAAACTGGACCTGGGGCAACAGAATTTACACGAATACCTTTATGACCTAATTGTTTAGCTAATCCACGTGTAAATGCAATAATAGCTGTTTTAGTTGAAGCATAATCTAATAAATTACTGCTAGGCTGATAAGCCTGAACAGATGAAGTTGTAATAATGGTTGATCCTGGTTTTAAGTAACCTAAAGCCGCTTTAGTTAACCAAAAAAGCGAAAACACATTAACTTCAAAGGTTTTCTTAATTTGCTCGGTAGTAAGTTCCATAATATCTTCAACAGCAACCTGCTTACCAGCAACCAATGTCAAATTATCCAATCCACCTAATTGATGGTGCGCCTCTTCAACTAATTTTTTACAAAAAGTCTCGTCACTCAAATCACCAGGGATCAATACAGCTTTGCGCCCAGCCGCTTGAATAACCTTAGCAACATCTTCCGCGTCTTTTTGCTCGAAAGGAAGGTAATTTATTGCTACATCAGCACCTTCTTTAGCATAAGCAATCGCTGCCGCCCGACCAATACCAGAATCGCCACCAGTAACAAGCATTTTACGTCCTTCTAAGCGGCCATGGCCTTGATAGCTTTTTTCACCACAATCAGGAGTTGGGGTCATTTCACACTGTAAAGCTGGTGCAACTTGTGTTTGTTTTGGGAACTTATCATGATGATATTTGGTAAGTGGATTATAGATTTGTTTGCTCATAATTTTCTCCTAAGTTAAACATGTATTTGAAAACAAATTCGATATAACTTAAATGAAATCAATTAATAATCACAAAATCCTATTGATAAACCTATTTTAATCTTTAAAATAACTAATTAATTCAATAAATTATATTTACTGACAACAAAAATTAGAATATTCTTTTTTAAACTTAATAGCATTGCTCAATATTATCCCCAAAGATTTTTAAACAAACAAAGTGAGGCTAATAATAAACAAAGGCGGCTTTCTATGATTGGCTTGGTGAGGTCATTGAAATTAGTAAAGCCGAAACCTTAAATATTGCATAATCTTGCACTGAACTAAGTGTATCAAATTAACATATACGAAGCTAGTAAAAGAAAATTTAAAAAACAGATTGCTTTTATTTACAACATATTGATTTTAGATAAATTATTATGATTTTTTTATTATTTATATCGTAGTGATAGTTAACACCATTTAGAAAATTTTTTAAGCTCATTTATCTCATTACTATTTTCCCAATCCGAGGTAGATGTATCTTGTGAAGTTTTTTAGCGTTATCAAAGTTTATTAAAACCAATTTAAAAATAACAAAAATAATTAGTTGCAATATTTTCATACTGATATCATTTTTTAAATATTCGATATTTCTTTATATTACTTATATTTATTTTTTATACACTGACATTGCAAAAACATCAAACCAAATTATTAAAACCGATATTTTTATACTAAAACACAGTGTTTCCTGAAACTTTTTCACAAACTATTTATGCTAAATAGCAAAAGCAATAAAAAACTGTTGCACTTTTTTTAAAAAAGGGTATTTTGTTAAAAATATTTTAAAAAATGATAAAAAGTTAATCATCCAACATTATGAAATTTTCACTCAAAATCGTCCTCATCAATATTATTGTCAGCGTGGTCATTATTCCTGCGCGGGGGCGTTTTTGAATAAAAAATATGTTTATACATAAATCAGAAAACCCCCGCTCCCAAAAAGCGGGGGTTTTTTTATGGTTAATGGATAGGTAAAGTACAAGCGAGGAATAAATGTTAGGAACACAGTGGATAGTAAAAACCTTAAAAGAAAAAGGCGTAACCATCGTTTTTGGATATCCTGGTGGACAAATTATGCCTCTATACGATGCACTTTATGACGGGGGTATTGAACATGTACTATGTCGTCATGAACAAGGTGCTGCCATGGCGGCTATTGGTTACGCTCGTGCAACAGGAAAAACTGGTGTTTGCATTGCCACCTCGGGTCCTGGTGCAACTAACATCATTACAGGTCTTGCTGATGCTTTGATTGATTCTGTTCCGATTGTTGCTATAACTGGTCAAGTACCAACCAAACTTATTGGCACTGATGCCTTTCAAGAAGTTGATGTTTTAGGATTATCTCTTGCTTGCACCAAACACAGTTATTTAATCGATGATGCACACGATTTACCCAATATATTAGAAGAGGCGTTTAACTTAGCCAATTCGGGAAGACCGGGACCAATATTAATTGATGTTCCCAAAGATATACAGCTTGCAAACCTAGATTATCATAACTATTTAACACCATCCTCATTAAAAATTGCACAGAATAAAACTCAACTATACCCAATCTTGCCTGATGATATAAAACAAGCCAAACAAATGATCACCCAAGCCCAAAAACCAATGCTTTACATTGGTGGAGGTGTTGGACTTTCAGGCGCAATATCCGAACTTAGAAACTTTATGGAATTAACACAAATTCCAAGTGTATCAACATTAAAAGGGCTTGGTGTTGCCGATATTAATAATCCCTATTATTTAGGATTAGTCGGCATGCATGGAACAAAAGCAGCCAATTTAGCAGTGCAAGAGTGTGACCTACTAATTGCCCTAGGAGTACGATTTGATGACAGGGTTACCGGCAATCTTAATGAATTTGCACGACATGCTAAAGTACTTCATATTGATATTGATCAAGCTGAAATCAACAAATTACGCCAAAGCCATTTAGGATTACAAGGCGATATAAGGCAAGTTTTACCACGAATAAATCAAACAGTTTCAATTGATAAATGGCATAAAAAAATTAATCAATTAAAAGCACAACATCCAACTCGCTATGATCACCCCGGTGAAGCTATTTATGCACCAACTTTATTAAAAACTATCTCTGAGCGAAAATCAGCTAATACTATTGTCACTACCGATGTGGGACAACACCAAATGTGGACAGCACAACATATGTGCTTTAATCACCCTCAAAACTTTATTACATCAAGTGGGCTTGGCACAATGGGATTTGGTTTACCATCGGCCGTTGGCGCACAAATGGCAAGACCCAATGACTGTGTAATTTGTGTATCAGGTGATGGATCTTTCATGATGAATGTCCAAGAATTAGCCACTATAAAACGTAAAAAATTGCCAATAAAAATCGTATTAATTGATAACCAACGCCTAGGTATGGTTCGCCAATGGCAAGAATTATTTTTTAACGAAAGATACAGCGAAACAAATTTATCAGATAATCCCGACTTTTTAATGCTAGCTAAAGCATTTGATATACCTGGGCAAACTATCAACAAAAAGTCACAAATCGATACTGCGCTCGATAACCTATTTAATTCAAAAGGTGCTTATCTTTTACATGTATGCATAGATGAATTAGAAAACGTATGGCCACTGGTACCACCTGGAGCAGCAAACGAAAACATGCTAGATAGAAGTTGTGAGGAGTAAGCAATGAACGAACAAACACAATACCAATTAGTCATAAAAGCTTATGACAAATTGGGGGCACTTGAACGTATATTACGGGTTATCCGTCATCGGGGTGGTCATATTAAATCAATGCAAATGCAAACGGTTGAAAACAACATACTAATTATGACATTAATATTAACCACCGAAAGAGCGTTTTCGACACTACAAAATCAAGTATCAAAATTAGAAGATGTAATAGTAATTGAGTAATAATAATCTCAAACAACTTATTATTAAATAATAAGTTAAATCAAAGATGGTAAATAATTTAACAGTTAAATAAACAAATAAGTGTAGTATAATGCTTGACCGTTAAAGCAAAAATACCGAAAGCAAAGTACATACTTAACAAATTAAAAAATAAAGAGGGAAACAAAATGAGTTCTACAGCAAAATCTGATTATATTTGGTTGAATGGTGACATGATTCCATGGGCAGATGCAAAAGTTCATGTAATGTCACATGCTTTACATTATGGAACTTCAGTATTTGAAGGTGTACGTTGTTATGACACCCATAAAGGTCCTGCCATTTTTCGCCACAAAGAACATGCACAACGGCTGTTAAATTCAGCAAAAATTTATCGTTTCCCTGTACCTTATTCTCTTGATGAAATCATGGAAGCTACACGTCAAACCATTAAAAAAAATAATTTAAAAAGCGCTTATATTCGCCCATTAGTCTTTATTGGTGATGTGGGTATGGGCGTTAACCCACGTGAGGGCTATAAAACCGATGTTATGATAGCTGCATTTCCATGGGGGGCTTATCTAGGCGAAGAAGCATTAGACAAAGGTATTGATGCAATGGTCTCATCTTGGCATCGCGTTGCATCAAATACAATTCCTGCCGCAGCTAAAGCAGGTGGTAACTATTTATCATCATTATTAATTGGTTCTGAAGCGAGAGCAAATGGCTTCCAAGAAGGTATTGCGTTAGATGTTCATGGTCACTTATCTGAAGGTGCTGGTGAAAATCTCTTTATTATTAAAGATGGCATTTTATACACTCCGGTTTTATCGTCATCGGCACTACCCGGTATTACACGTGATGCAGTATTAACGCTAGCACGTGATATTGGTATTGAAGTGCGAGAACAAACACTATCACGCGAATCACTTTATCTGGCAGATGAAGTCTTTATGACAGGTACTGCAGCTGAAATCACACCTGTGCGCAGTGTTGACCGCATCCAAGTTGGCATTGGCCGTTGTGGTCCAATCACCAAACAAATCCAACAAACATTCTTTGGTTTATTTAATGGTAAAACTGAAGATAAATATGGTTGGTTAGATCTTGTTAAATAATAAATAAAACCAAAAATCCGCCAACTATGTTGGCGGATGACTTTTTAACTTGGTGATTAATATTAAAAACTACAAACCGTTAAACACGGTTACTTGCATAAAATTGGGAGCAGGAAATGCCTAAATATCGTTCAGCAACCTCGATCGAGGGTAGAAACATGGCTGGTGCCCGCGCATTATGGCGTGCAACTGGCGTTAAAAATGAAGACTTTGGTAAACCCATCATTGCGGTGGTTAACTCATTCACACAATTTGTACCAGGACATGTCCACTTAAAAGACATTGGACAACTAGTTGCCAAACAAATTGAAGCATCGGGTGGCATTGCCAAAGAGTTCAATACAATCGCAGTTGATGATGGTATTGCCATGGGACATGGTGGAATGCTTTACTCACTTCCTTCAAGAGAACTCATTGCTGATTCTGTCGAGTATATGGTTAATGCACACTGTGCCGACGCCATGATCTGTATTTCTAACTGCGACAAAATCACACCGGGAATGTTAATGGCTTCGCTTCGTTTAAATATCCCAACCATTTTTGTTTCAGGTGGACCGATGGAAGCAGGCAAAACCAAACTATCTGACCAAATCATTAAATTAGACTTAGTTGACGCAATGATTCAAAGTGCTAACCCAAATGTTAGCGACGAAGATAGCAAAACCATCGAAGAATCAGCCTGCCCTACTTGTGGTTCTTGCTCAGGTATGTTTACGGCTAACTCCATGAACTGCTTAACCGAAGCATTAGGACTTTCATTACCGGGCAATGGTTCACTTATTGCCACTCACAAACAACGTGAACAACTTTTTTTAAACGCAGCTAAACGCATTGTTGAAATCACCAAACGTTATTATGAACATGATGATGTATCTTACCTGCCTCGTTCAATTGCAACAAAAGCGGCATATGAAAATGCTATGTCATTAGACATTGCTATGGGTGGCTCAACCAATACCGTATTACATTTGTTAGCCACTGCACAAGAAGGCGAAATCGACTTTACCATGTCAGATATAGATAGATTATCGCGAAAAGTCCCACATTTATGTAAAGTAGCGCCAAGTACAGCGCAATACCATATGGAAGATGTTCACCGAGCTGGTGGCGTTGTGTCAATTATGTCAGAACTAGATAAAGCAGGATTACTAAATCGCAATGTGCACAACGTTTTAGGACTAACATTACAAGAAACTTTCACCAAATACGACATAACTCAAACTACCGACGAAGCAGTAAAAAAAATGTATCGTAGTGGACCTGCAGGCATTCGCACCACTAAAGCTTTTTCACAAGATTGCTATTGGGATTCACTTGACGATGACCGTATAAATGGTTGTATTCGTGATAAAGCTCACGCCTATAGTCAAGACGGTGGACTTGCAACACTCTATGGTAATGTGGCACAAGATGGCGCAATTGTTAAGACCGCAGGCGTTGCTACTGAAAATTTAATTTTCCGAGGCCCAGCAAAAGTATTTGAAAGCCAAGAAGATGCTGTTGATGGCATATTAGGAGGCAAAGTGGTTGAAGGTGATGTCGTTGTCATCATTTATGAAGGACCAAAAGGCGGACCGGGTATGCAAGAGATGCTCTACCCAACCAGTTATTTAAAATCCATGGGTCTAGGCAAAAAATGTGCATTGATAACAGATGGACGTTTTTCTGGTGGTTCCTCTGGCTTATCGATTGGTCATATTTCTCCTGAAGCAGCAAATGGCGGCGTTATAGGTCTTGTTCGTGATGGTGATATTATTGATATTGATATCCCAAATCGTAAATTAGTACTAGATGTCCCAACTTCTGAACTTGAACGTCGACGAGTTGCAGAACTAGAACGAGGTGAAAAAGCATTTACGCCTCATAATCGAGATCGTTACGTCTCATTTGCGCTTAAAGCTTACGCCAGTTTAGCAACAAGCGCAGACAAAGGTGCCGTACGAGATAAAAGTAAATTAGGTGGCTAATTGTGAAACAAGAAAATACTCAACTTACTGGTGCAGATTATTTAAAAGCAACGCTTTGTAGCGCCGTATATGATGTAGCAGAAGTAACTCCACTTGAAAAAATGGAAAAAATATCGGCAAGAATACACAATCAAGTTTTTGTCAAACGCGAAGACCGCCAACTCGTCCACAGCTTCAAAATCCGTGGAGCACAAGCCATGATAGCCAGCTTAAGTGAAGAAGAACGCAAATGCGGCGTTATTGCCGCGTCGGCTGGCAACCATGCGCAAGGAGTGGCTTTTTCGGCTACGAAATTAGGCATCAGTTCTTTAATTGTTATGCCACTAACAACTGCCGATATCAAAGTTGAAGCTGTAAAAAGTTTTGGTGGTGAAGTATTACTTTATGGTGCCAACTTTGACGAAGCCAAAGCCAAAGCAATGGAACTGGCTAAAGAACAAAATCGCATCTTTATTCCACCATTTGATCATCCATTAGTAATTGCTGGGCAAGGCAGTATTGCTATGGAACTATTACAACAAAATGCCAAACTAGACCGTATCTTTGTACCTGTTGGTGGTGGTGGGCTTGCCGCAGGCATTGCAGTATTAATCAAACAAATCATGCCATCAATCAAAGTTATTGCTGTTGAGCCTAAAGACTCAGCTTGCTTAAAAGCTGCATTAGATGCAGGTCACCCTGTTGATTTAGAGCGTGTCGGACTCTTTGCTGAAGGCGTTGCTGTCAAACGAATTGGCGATGAAACATTCAGACTTTGCCAACAATATATTGATGATATTATTACCGTGAATAGCGACGAAATTTGCGCTGCAGTGAAAGACTTATTTGACGATGTACGTGCAATAGCTGAACCATCTGGCGCAGTAGCATTAGCTGGACTAAAAAAATATGTCGATCAGCATAACATCTGTGGTGAAAAACTTGCTCATATACTGTCAGGTGCTAATTTAAACTTCCACAGCTTGCGCTATGTATCAGAACGCTGTGAATTAGGCGAAAAACGTGAAGCGCTATTAGCAGTCACCATCCCAGAAAAGAAAGGTAGTTTTTTAAGTTTCTGTCAGCTATTAGGTGGACGCGCAGTAACCGAATTTAATTACCGCTATCATGATGAAAAATCTGCTTGTATTTTTGTGGGAATAAAAATCTCAAAAAGTGAAGAAAAAGATGAAATTATGCAAGAACTTACTGCTGCAAAATACCCTGTTGTGGATCTAACCGAAGACGAAATGGCAAAACTACATGTACGCTACATGATTGGTGGCAAACCTTGCAAACCGCTTCAAGAACAAGTATACAGTTTTGAGTTCCCTGAATCGCAAGGAGCGTTGCTTAAATTCTTACAAACATTAGGGACTAATTGGAATATATCAATGTTCCACTATCGTAGCCACGGTACCGATTATGGTCGTGTACTTGCCGCATTTGAAATCGACGAATCAACCCTTAACCAGTTTAATCAACACCTAACTGAACTCGATTATGGTTTCCACAACGAAACACATAATCCTTCGCTTAAACTGTTTTTAACTAATTAAGGTTAAAATTAGTAATTACTATTCACCTATAAGGTGGATTAGCGAAGAGTACTTTTTTGTTGTAGTAAGTTTTATTTTTTTGAAAAGCGCTTTTGCTACTCAGTTGCAAAAGCGCAAGAATCGCAGACTTTGTCTTCTATATGCGCTTATGTATTGGTTGATGGCGTTGTAATACTACACCGGATAACTTTATAGCCAATAACGCAGAGGTTATTGCCTTTGTTTTCCTTCATAAAATATTAAATACAGAGTATTACCATATAAATAGTATGGTTTTATTTACCATTAATACCTGTACACGGAAATAACAATAGAGCATCGACGGTAAAAATTACTGTAAAAACGTCAAGGTTATAGCCTATTGAATAATAAAGTTAATTAATTTTAAAAATTTGTTAGCGTACGGTAACTTTTAAGAGGGAATTTCATTGTTTTAGTATATTTTTAGATTTATTTTAAGGTATCTAAAAATAGTATGAATGCTCGTTTCTGTTCTATAGATAATACTCGCCAGTGTTGCAATAAACGAGCGTCAAGGTCATTATGTTGTTTGTCGGTAAATTTCATTTCATAACTTTGTTGCTGTTCCCCAATTTTATTATTTAATACCGAACCGTTAGGATAGGTATCAAAATCAATAAAAAACCAACTTATTGGTGTTTTTAGGTACTCTGCAATTTTAACAAAATGATCGAAGTTAATTTTATTTTCACCTCGTTCATAACGTGCTAATTGTTGCGGAGATAAATTGATTTTTTCGGAAAGTTGAGCAACGGTCAAATCCATTTCTTTACGACGCTGTTGTATTCGTTTACCTACTATTTTATCTGTATTTGACGCTGCTAGTTTTACCATGCTGGGAATATCTAATATAAAAAATCATGGCTATCATTGTCTGAGATTAAAATAATAATTAAATACCTTTTTAGGATTAAAAAAACGAATAAATTCCACTAATAGATTTTTTGGTGTTTTAATCGCCAGATAATCAGCTAAATATCAATTAAACAGATTCATTGAGTTATATTTTGTATTTTCCTTTATTGAAATAACGTTATCTCTAGCAACAATCAAATGATCTAATACAACAACATCGATCAACGCTAATGCATTTTTAATTTTAGAGGTTAATAAAATATCCAATAAACTAGGCTCTTTATCGCCACTTGGATGATTGTGAACCAAAATAATGGCCGTTGCTTGATAATATAATACTTGCTTTACAATTTCTCGAGGATAAACACTTGACTCATTAATTGTGCCACGAAATAGCTCCTCTAGTGCAATAATTCTATTTTGACTATTTAAATACAAAACACAAAACGCTTCATAATCATATAATCCTAAATGAAATATAAAATAATCCTTAACATGATCTATTGTGGATATCTTTTTCCCTACTTGTATATATTTTTTCATGATTTTTTTTGCTTGATCAATTATAGCTAACTCTTTTTGATTGATTATCATCATAAATATCTACTTTGTTATTATTATTGTTTATCTTAATATAAAATAATGACAGATTTTGTCATGTTTAATATCTGAGTAGGAAAATAAAAATGTACGAAAAATCATGGGATTTGTTTGATCTTGCTTTTGAATTACAAAATAGTGCTGAGGGGTTATCATTAGATGAGATCCAACGACGTTATAACGTATCACTACGAACAGCACAACGAATGTGTGCAGGGTTGCGTGATTATTTTCCAAATATGGAAGAGTATTCAACAGACGGACGCTGCAAACGATGGCGGATTTCATCTCAACAGATGAATGCACTTTTTACTTTTTCCCCACAAGAGCTTTCTGCCTTGCAAGCTAGTGTGAATTTTTTACAGCAACATAATTTACACGAGCAAGCCAAATCACTAGTTAGTTTAGAAACAAAGGTTAAAAATTTATTACAATCTAAAAAACGTAAAAGAAGCCTTGAAGATGAAACAGAAGCATTATTGAAAATTGAAGGGTTAGCTTTTCGCCCTGGACCTAGGTTTCATTTAGATGTAGAAATACTCAATACATTACGAACAGCTTTGCTTAATAAAAAACAAATAAAAAACAAATAAAAATAAAATACTACAACAAAAATAGCGGAAAATATAGTCACAACACTTTAGAGCCTTACGGAATTTTATATAGTGAAAGAAATCATTACCTTTTAGCAAGGCACAGCGATAATTATTATGGCCAACAGATCCATCATTTTATTTTGCATAATATAGAAAAAATTAATATTTTAGAACTTAGTTATACAATCCCCAATTCATTTAATTTAACTGATTACTGTCAAGATATGTTTGGTACCTTTAAAGAGGAACCTTTCGATGTGGAGTGGTGTTTTAGTCCTGAAGTAGCAAAAGAAGTTAGACATTATATCTTCCACCCAACTCAAACTATGATAGAAAATAAAGACAAATCAATAACCGTTAAATTTAAAGCAGGCGGTGCCCTTGAAATGTCTTGGTATCTCTATATGTGGGGCAATATGGTGGAAGTTATTAAACCCGTTGATTTTTGGGATTGGTTTGATGAAGAATAACAAAAACACCTCAAATAAATATACTACTCAATAGTAAAAATTATTCTTTTCTATGTCAAATTTTGACATATATCATTATTAATATAATCAAACTTATCATTAATAAAAAATCCATTAATGGATTTTTTATTAATTTAATTCCAGTTATAGACTTATAAAAATAACTAGTCTACAATTGAATTTTTAATATTCATAAAAAAGGAAAAATGATGAAGAAATTACTATATATCTCAATATTAGGGCTTTTTTTAACAGGTTGTGGGGATGGTATGCCGCCTAGCTGTGATAGCAAAGATACAAAAAAGCTATTGAATCAAATAATGGCAAAACAAGGTGGCGGTCAACTTTCTTTTATTAACATTAGCGATCAATTAACACTTAACGAAGATAAAGAACAAAAGAGATACTTATGCCAAGCAAACGTTTCTTTTGGTGGTAATGGAGCATTCCCTGTTAAATATTCTGTATTTTTAGACAAAAAAAATAAAAACCAATTTTTTGTTCAAATTGTTAACTAATAAAAAAGGAGTATAGCATGTCATTACTAGATAAAATAAAAGAACAACAAAATAAAAGCATGTCTTCACACATTAAATATATTAAAGGAGAATATGGACTTGCAAAAACATTTTGGTTGTTTTGGTTTCTTCCTGTCGTTGTTATTACAATTGTTGATATGTTTACACGTTCAAGTTCAGGGTTATTTAATGGCAATATTTTGATTATCATTTGGTCAATAGCCACGTTATTCGCTGTCTATAATACAACCAATGATAATAATAAAAATGTATGGAAAATCATATCATTAATATTTGTAAGTTTAACAGTTATCACTCGAATATTTGCAATTTTTGTTGAATAATTATGAATAAGATCCTACTTAGGATCTTATCGGTTTATTAAATATTATGCTGAAAGGAATAATATGAAAAATAACTTACGCCACTTATTAGTTTTTTGTTGGCTAATTTTTACTACTCTTACCGTTGGTGCTGATACCTCCTATTCTTCAACCAAAACACCTTTATACAAAAATTTGTATTACAATATGCCTAAAAATGAAGTAATGCAGCAATATAGCACTGAACAAGATCCTGACGATCAAAATCAGCTGATAAGTTACAACCAAAGCTTTCTCGGTTTTCAATGGACAATGGTACTGATTTTTAACCAAAATAATCTTTTAGAATCTGTTTATCTTGAAACAGATTCAGACGATAACGGTAATAAATTAGGAACATTACTGACTGCGATAAGCAAGAACTTTTCTATTATTTATGCTACAGATGATTCTAACAATGTTGACTTTGTATCTATCATAAAAGAAAAAGGTCAAAATGCTACTCAAAAAGCTTTTGAAGAATTTTGGCTAGATGCTATTTCTCATTCTACATCGTTAAATATTATAGCTATCAGCAATGATTCTCTACAAGGTGTTTTTGGCAAAGCCAATAATTATATGTCATTACTTCACCGAATACCTGATACAGCAAGACAAGCAGAGCTCATTGTTATATCTGATGAAGATGATAATATCCGTTTAGGTGTAAATTTTACATTGCCTAAAAAACAACTTATAAACTTTCAAAATCAATCAAATGAAGATTTTTAATATTCTTTTCTGATACAAACCTATTTATGGGTACCCAAATATTTTACATATTGGTACCCTAAATTATTTTTACAATAACTAATAGAAATATTAAAAATAACTTTTATAAACTAAAAAATAAAAATATATTTAATGACATAAGGTATATTTAAAATGAGAAAAATCTTCGCAACAATAATCTTTACATTGTCAATATTAATCTTGCCAACTTCAAGTTTTGCAATCACACAACAAAACACCTCTGAACCTAACTACCTATTATGGTTTATTTCGACCGTTGTACTACTTATAATTGCAGCCTATGGGATTTATAAAAGTAACAAGCGCGAAATTACAGTTTTTGCTAACTATACTGATGTCGGATTTGTGATAGCGTCAGTGCTATTACCTGTTGTATTTTTTGTCATTATGCATTGGTTAAATGTATCACCAAACATAACGCTATACGTCTGTATTGCAGCATTTGCTATATTCTTAGTTGCTATCGCCAAAGCAACGTTTTTATATAATAACAATATTCAAGATTTTATATTGGCTTTCTATACAAAGATGTTTATTCCTTTTATCGCAATAACTTGTATTATTATCGCTTTAATAATTTCTATGGCTTTAAAAAGAGAAAAATATGAAAGAAGAACCAAACATTCGCAAAGAGTAACTGGCACGGCATTAGCGGGATTTACATCAGCTTTTTTAATCATAACTTTAGTATTACATAATGATAAATTTGTATCTATTTCAGATTATTTATCGGGAAAAAATGAAGTGTAGGAATTCATCAAGTTGTTTACAGTAACTTGAAAAACTACTACTGTAAACAACGCTAATAAATCCTACAATTTATATTAATTATTTACGTTTATAAATTTTTGTTAAACGACATGTTCCGTTACGATAATTAGAATGATATTCATCTTTAATTAAATCATATTGATATAGTAAAATATCACAGCCTATTCCATACATAAAGCTATGTACAATGTCATAACTTTGTTTTCTCTCGTCATCGTGATAAAAGAATTTATGATTAATATAACGTATTTTTTTTATTGGTCCGCTTCCATCTTCTTGAATATCTATAGAAAAACTAATAGAAGCAAAAGCACCTTTGTTTCGATAAATAGAAAAAAATTTTATTTGAGAAAATAAAAATTCTTTTTTTCCCAATTTAGATGATATAAATGTTATCTTTTCATTATCATAAAATATTTCCAAATGTTCATCTAAAAAATTTTCTGCTATAGCTTGATACATTATACCAATCAACGCTGCAAATAAAAAAGGTAAGAACAAAGGAAAAAGAGACTGAGAGAAACTATTTGTATAACTACACAAACAAGTAAAAAAAATTGCTTGTACTACAATCATTGACCAATAGATTAGGAAAAAGTGAAATATTTTTGATAATTTACTGAATAAAATTGATAATAACGATCCATTGGTTACTTTTGCCCATTTTATTAATTTAAAAGTCTTAACTAATCATAAAAAAGAATTAAATTGTAACTATCTGGTTATTAGTACAAAAATGATGTAAAAAATTATGTTGCAACATGAAGATAAAAACCACATAAAAAAGTACATAATTTAGAATAATGGACTCGTAATGAGTCCAATTTTTTACTTAAATGCAAGCATATCCATTTTACATTAAGCCCCAAATAGCCCTCTGTAATAAACCAATAATCAGTTATAATAAAATTATTATATAAATGATTACATTATACAACTTACATTTATCATAATTTATAATTAAACTAAAAATAAGAACCAGTACGAATTTATGCTTTTTAATGGTTCTTTGTTAGACTAATGAATTTACTTATTACGTTGAAAGATAAAAAAAAGAAAAACCACCATGACTAATAAAGACAATTTTGCCAACCACACCCCAATGATGCAGCAGTATTTAAAACTTAAAGCTGAAAACCCTGATATTTTATTGTTTTATCGTATGGGTGATTTTTATGAGATGTTTTATGATGATGCCAAGCGTGCCTCGCAACTTTTAGATATTTCGCTCACAAAGCGTGGCTCGTCAAATGGTGAACCGATTCCTATGGCGGGAGTGCCTTATCATGCGGTTGAAAGTTATTTAGCAAAATTAATCGCACTAGGGGAATCTGTTGCTATTTGTGAACAGATTGGCGATCCAGCTACTAGTAAAGGACCAGTAGAACGAAAAATTGTCCGTATTGTAACTCCTGGTACAGTAAGTGATGAGCTATTATTAGAAGATCGCAAAGACAATTTACTGGCATCAATTTGGCAATATAAAAATTATTACGGCTATGCCACGCTCGATATCAGTTCAGGACGATTTTATATTTTTGAATGTGACAATTTCGAGGAAATGCAAGCCGAATTACAACGTACAAGTCCTGTCGAATTACTATATCCAGAAGATTTTCAATCCATGCCATTAATTGAAAATAACTCTGGATTGCGCCGTCGCCCACAATGGGACTTTGATCTTGAAACAGCAAAACAACAGCTTAATCTACAATTTGGTACTAATGATTTAATTGGATTTGGTGTGGAAGAGTGTAATTATGCACTTTGTGCAGCTGGCTGTTTGTTACAATATGTAAAAGATACTCAACGCACAGCTCTACCTCATATACGTTCAATTATCAAACAGTCGGCTTATGATTTTATCGTGTTAGATGCCGCAACACGTCGTAATCTAGAAATCACCGAAAACCTATCTGGTGGAACTCAAAATACTGTAGCTGAAATACTTGATAAAACTCAAACACCAATGGGTAGCCGTATGCTTAAACGTTGGTTACATTCACCAATTCGTAATTTGACTATATTACAAAATCGACAACAAGCTATTGGCGAATTACAAAATTATATTGATGAAGTTAATCCATTATTAAAACAAATTGGTGATTTGGAACGTATTTTAGCAAGACTTGCATTACATACGGCTCGACCTCGTGATTTTGCTCGTTTACGTGATGCTTATAATTTATTACCACAATTACAAACACTATTAAGTGGTCTTACTTCACCTGCGTTAATTAGCTTGTGTAAAAAAATAAATCAATTTGACCATATAGCCGAAATATTAAATCAGGCTATTGTCGAAACACCGCCGGTAATTATTCGTGATGGTGGGGTTATTGCTACTGGATATAATGCAGAACTAGACGAACTACGAAGTTTAGCGGATGGTGCAACCAATTATTTAGAACAGTTAGAAATCCGAGAACGTGAAACACTTGGCATTGATACATTAAAAGTTGGATTTAATGCTGTACATGGCTACTATATCCAAATCAGCCGTGGGCAAAGCCATTTGGCACCAATTCATTATACTCGTCGTCAAACACTGAAAAATGTTGAGCGATATATCATCCCCGAACTTAAAGAATACGAAGATAAAGTGCTAACTTCTAAAGGGCGAGCATTAGCACTCGAAAAACAACTTTACGAACAGCTATTTGATCTATTAATGCCCGACTTAGCTAATATGCAAACTAGCGCAGAAGCGATTGCAGAACTTGACGTTTTAACTAATCTTGCCGAGAGAGCATTAACGCTCAATTACCAATGTCCAACATTGTCAACACAAGCAGGTATTGAGATCCAAGACGGACGTCATGTTGTCATTGAACAAGTGCTACAAACACCATTTATTGCAAACTCGCTCTCATTATTACCAAGTAGACGTATGTTAATTATTACGGGTCCAAACATGGGCGGTAAAAGTACTTATATGCGTCAAACTGCTTTAATTGTATTACTGTCTTATATTGGTAGCTTTGTCCCTGCATCAAAAGCAGTAATTGGACCTGTTGATCGCATTTTTACACGTATTGGTGCTTCTGATGATTTGGCATCTGGACGCTCTACTTTTATGGTCGAAATGACCGAAACGGCTAACATTATGCACAATGCAACTCAACAAAGTTTAGTATTAATGGATGAAATTGGTCGAGGAACTTCAACATATGATGGACTTTCATTAGCTTGGGCTTGTGCCGAAAATTTAGCAAATGAAATCAAATCAATGACGCTTTTTGCCACTCATTACTTTGAATTAACCCAATTACCCGAACATATGCAAGGTGTTTATAATATCCACTTTGATGCCATTGAACACGATAATACCGTTGCTTTTATCCACGAAGTATCTGAAGGCGCAGCGAGTAAAAGTTTTGGTATTGCTGTTGCTGGACTTGCCGGTGTGCCTAAGGCAGTACTAAAACGAGCTAAACAAAAATTGAAAGAGCTCGAGATTATTTCAAAACAAACGGCTAACAGTGGCGTTGCTCAATCTCAACTTTCTTTTATCAACGAACCTGAACCTTCGGAAGTTGAAGAAGCGTTAAAACAGATTGATCCTGATGCTCTAACACCAAAACAAGCATTAGAAATTTTATATCAATTAAAAAAGTTGGTGTGATTTAAATAATCACTAATTGTTTTATTGCGATATTATTCTAAAAAAAAACCGCTAGATGTGATTTCTAGCGGTTGGTTTTAATTATGAATAGCATCTAGAATTTAAAAAATTAAGCCCAATTTTTCTTCTTAGATGTTTTACCTATGCCCGGATTAAGACTGTTTGTAGGATCAAGCTCTTGATAGAATTTTTTCAAATCCTCATTGGCATGATACAAATGCCCCACATTGTGCTCGGCTGGATATTGCGCACCACGCTGATCAAGCAATGCTAAAATCTCCGCCTTAACTTTATCACAATCCACCCCTTTTTTAGCTATATAATCTTGATGAAATACATAACAGAAAAAATGCCCATAATACATTTTATAAATAAAGTTTTGATCAATGTTTTCTGGCAGCGTTTCAAACCAATCGGTATCATTACGTCGTAGTGCGATATCTAATGCAACAATGTTTTCCACTGTTCTATGTACATTACGATAAGCCGTTGCAGCACCCGCAGCTGCAAAACGGTGTAACATTGCGGCTTCGGCTTCTTTTTCGTTACATAAAAAATAATTACCATTTTTATTTTGAAAATAGTCTTTTAAAAAAGCCTCGGCTTCTGCAATCCCATCATCTGCCGTTTTTAAAATAAGGTGATGTTCATAACGATCACGATAATCACGCATTGATTTTGGTAAATGATTTGGCAAAAATTTGCAAGCAAATATAGAAAACCGATCCGAAAAATTCTTTGGAAAAAATGGAATTTTAGCGGTAACACGATCAACAAAGTTCTTAAACACAAACATGCGTGGCATCATATCTGTACCTAGCTTTTTAATGGCTAAAAAGGTCGGTTTTCCATAAATCGCGGCAATATCAAACGCCACACGGTGTATATACTCGCCCGATACAGGCAAGGTTTTAAATTGGCTTAAAATGTGGCGACGAATACCATTTAATTCATTAATATCATTTGTACCAATATAAAATACGGCTGATTTTTTCTCTAACGGAAATGTATCAAGGCGCACAGCAAATACCATTAATCTACCAGCACTACCTGATGCTTCATAATGACGAGCAGGATCAGCATTAAATCTAGCAGGCGTATCAGCATCTACTTCACGAACATGATCACAATAATGATGATCATGACCTAAGCCTGCATCACGCTTAATGTCTTTATCACTATAAGCATGATTTTGCAGATTTTGCAAAATCGTTTCTGGTTCATCACCTAATTCAATACCTAAATGATTGACTAAGTGCAACTGACCTTGCGCATCTAATTGAGCAAACACCGCCATTTGCGTATAAGCAGGACCACGCTGAATAAGCGCCCCACCTGAATTATTACATACCCCACCCATCACAGAAGCGCCAATGCAAGATGAACCTATAACCGAATGTGGACCTCGATGATATTTTTTTAATTCCTTTTCTAGACGAAAAAGTGTACTACCCGGTAAGCAGACAACTTGTTCACCATTTTCTATCACTTTGATACCATCCAAACGACGAGTGCTAACAATAACAACAGGACGATCATAGTCATTACCATCAGGCGTTGAACCACCAGTCAATCCAGTATTTGCGGATTGTGTGATAACAATCACATCCGCTTCAACACACGCCTTTAACACCTGCCACTGTTCAACTAACGTTCCCGGTAAAACAACTGCCAATGCATCACCTTCACCAAAGCGAATACCTTGACGATAAGGTAATGTGCGTGCTGGGTTGGTTAAAGTGTTTTTAGTACCAACAATTTCTTGTAACTTTTTAATAAGTATAGCTGACTCGTTGCTATTCATAGGGATTTTCCTTTGCGATAAAAATGGCGCTGATTATTTTATAATCAACACATCTTAATCGAATAATCACCAATTTACTATGCAATTTTTAGTCAACAACGATTCTGTTGGGTTTTAATTTTATTATAATAAACAACAAGATATAAGTAACAACCATTTATTTGTGAATAAAAACAACAATGATAGATTTATACTATTAATTATTAAGGTCACATAGTAGTAAATAGCAAAATTTAGAATTTTTTATAAAATAAAAACAATAATATTTTACCTAATTACTTTTTATTTGTGCTTTTTATTCGTGCCTTTCTTTCTACTTGATTAAAAAAAGTCCACGCTACAAACCTACTCACTTTTTGCCCTTGCGCCATGGGAATAATACGGCTTTCAACAACAGCAGCTTGTTTTAATTTTTTGTTAATTATTGACAAGGTCTCTTTTTTTGAAACTAATGAAGTAAACCACAGGCATTGAGTTTTATATTGAGTACTTTCATTAATCATATTACTAATAAAAGCACTTTCACCACCTTGACACCAAAGCTCGGCATGTTGTCCACCAAAATTAAGCACAGTTTTTTGAGTGGAATTTGTTAGCTTGCCTAACTTCTTCAATTTGGTTTGCGTACTTGCCAATGCATCTTCTGCTGAAGCATGAAAAGGCGGATTGCACAGGGTTAAAGCATAAAATTCATTGGGCTTAATAATATGCTTAAAAATCGATCCACTGTCTTTTTGTAATCGACACTGCAAAGTGTTTTTTAATAACGTATTGGCTTGTGTAATTAGCAAAGCAACTTTGATCGCAACTGGATTAATATCACTCCCTACAAATGACCAATCATATTCGGCACAACCAATAATAGGGTAAATCACATTAGCCCCAACGCCGATATCTAAAACCCGAATTTGTTTACCTGTTAGAATGCTATTTTGGTTGTCTTGAGCTAATAAATCAGCCAAATAGTGAATATAATCAGCTCGACCAGGAATGGGCGGACATAAATAACCATCTGGAATATCCCAATAATTTATTTGATAATCATTCAATAACAAGGCTTTATTTAACTGTTTAACAGCCATAGGATCGGCAAAATCGATCGATAAATTGCCATAGGAATTCTGATTTACATATCGAGACAGCTCAGGCAGTATTTTAATGAGCTTTGCAAAATCATAGCCATTCCGGTGTTTGTTTCTGCAATGTAATTGAAGCTTTTTTAATGGCGTTTGCACGATTGTCCTATTTTATCCAAAATCAAATAACCGCTATTATAACGACTTAACAGCAATATGCGAAAACCGAACAAATCAATTAATCAAAATGACTACGGTGTAGCGTTGTTTTTTTACTCTAAAAACGTTCAGGTAGACCATTGATTTTATTGAAGTTTTTATTTGATTTTTTAAATAAAATCAAACAATTATAGACTAATTTTTTATTACGTTGAATTTGGCTTTTTAATAAAAGCGCTTTTGTTATTTGATAATAGCTATTTAATAATAATTTGTTAATAACAGCCAGTTGATAGCGAAAGCGCAAGCTTGAAAATTGTATCAGTCGGAGCATTGTTTTTACTTTCAGTCATTAAAGCGCTAGGTTCACAAGCTTTGCCTGCTTAGCGCCCTAAGTATTAAAAAATAAAAACTAAGGTGTGGTGCAAATAGCATTGAAGGGGAGGCCCTCACCACTGCTGGAGACTCGGCCATCGAGCGAAACATGAAACGGGGTGGTGCTACCTGCCTTGTCACTCGTCCAGCATACAGCGTAGGGGCTGTTGAAGTCCTTACCACCAAAGTAACTGTGCGGTTCGCCCCACTCTGCGAAAAATCCACCGCCAATTCGACGCTGGTAATAATTACCTGATGAGCTAGAGTCGTCTATGCCATTTGAACAGAACGGCCAATTAATACCACACTTCGCATTACTTAAATCCCTTACCCTCGACATGCGATACCCCAAACCATTACACCATGCTAACTGGTCACTATAATGTGGATATCCATTTAGATTATCTCGATAGACGAACCACTGCCTCAACTCAAATCCATATTTTACTACCTCTACACCATCTCTATCTCTACCCACTAACTCAAACGTCTGTGGTAACCTTGGCTTAGCTATTTGACTAGGTTTAGGATTATTCCTTTGAGTTCTTGCCTCTGGACCTGTTAACTTAACACGGGCTACAACTCCCCTATCTTCATAAGGAATCCACCAATCCTCAGCTACAACATTTGTCACTGTTGCAGTAATTCCCCCCAAAGTAACAGGTTCCCATGTCAATTCTTCTGGTTCTATTCCTGTTATGAGTAAATCAAAATATAAACCATCCAAACCAGTGGTCGGGAAATTTTGATTATATGATTCAGGATGAATTGATTCGAAATCAATTGATTGTACTAAAAAGCCCTTATCAGGATTCCATATGTCAGCTGGGCCTGCAAATTTTCCCTTACCATTATATAGATTTGGCCTTACATAATTGATAACTGGCGACGGTATTATTATTGCATCACTACGATTACCTGTTCGATATTTTTTGCTATTCGCCTGTAAATTCCATGAAGATAACAATAATAACAGTCCCAATACCAATAAGCTTTTTGGGGACAATTTCGATAAAACATAGAGAGGTAATTTGGAAGATATAAATAAGCTTCGTGTAAAAACTCGTCGAATAGGATTATTTGATAAATTTAATACATAGGTTTGCCAGTGCTGGTGTCTGGTGTCTGGTGTCTAAAATGATAATGCATTATGGTTTACCTGTCAAGTAATTATTTGTTTTATTTTATTTTTTATAATTATTCGCTTATTTAATGAGCTTATTTTCCTATAGCGGTTAAAGTATAGCCATTTAAAAAATAGTTGGCTAGTTTTTTGGCGGATTTTTTTGTAAAGAAATGTAAATAAATTTAAATAAACATAAAGATAGAAATGATTCAGTTATAAAATAGGTGAATTTTCTAATTAAAATATGGTGTTAGTTTTAGGAGCTTTTAGTTTTTGTGGAATGATTAATATTGGTGATAACATCTAAAACGCAAACACCGCCAACAACCTTGTTTGGTGTTCTAGCTTTACTTCGTTATCGGTATATTTTGGCGCTCTGATAGGGCAAATTTATTAACATTGTGGTGCTATAAGTGTGTTTCTTTCTCTAAAATTGCTCAGATAGACTATTGATTTTATTGAAGTTTTAATTTCAAATTAAATCAGATGGTTATAGCTAACTGTGGTGTTGTTTGTGGTGGTTTTTATATTATTAAATTCCCGTTACAATATTATTGCTCAATCCTTATTAAAAATCTTAAAATTCGATAAAACTAAAACACTTTGTTATAATTTGAGCTCTTTAAAAATGAAAATACAAAAATTAATGAAAGCCCTCTGTTCCTTTATTGTTTTAACACTAATACCTTTTGATCTTTTAGCTGCTGATTTTAGCGGTGATGATTTATCGATTTTTTGGGGTATTCCGTTTGTAGGGATTTTATTTTCTATTGCATTAATGCCGCTATTTTTGTCGCGACTTTGGCATTATCATTATGGCAAAATTATTACTTTTTGGACAATGCTGTTTGTACTGTTTGCCTTATATTCTTTTGGTCTACAAACCACCATCAATCTTACTGCTCATGCAATTATAGCTGAATATATTCCTTTCATTTTGTTATTGCTTGCACTATTTACCGTTTCAGGAGGGATTTTAATTAAGAGCGATGTGCTTAGCACACCCAAACTAAACGTTGGTTTGCTTGCAATAGGTACTTTGTTAGCATCAATCATGGGGACAACAGGCGCAGCTATGTTAATGATTCGACCTGTAATTAGAGCTAATCGTCAGCGAAATTATGCCGTACATACCATTGTCTTTTTTATCTTTTTAGTGGCGAACATTGGTGGTGGATTAACACCACTCGGCGATCCACCTTTATTTATTGGCTTTCTAAAAGGTGTTAATTTTGGATGGACAATTCAACATATGTTGTTGCCAGTTTTGTTTAGTTCAATTTTGTTATTAGCAATTTATTATAAGATTGATTGCTACTACTTTCGTACCCAATATGGTGATTCGTTTACATTAACTTCTGCTAAAAAAGCTAGCGCTATTAAGGTTTATGGTGTAAGCAATATCTTTTTATTGGCAATCATTATTGCCTGCGTGTTAATGTCTGGTATTTGGCATTCATCGGTTAATTTTACGGTTTTAGGAACACATATTGCTTTACAAAATTTAATTCGTGATACTATTTTTATCATGATTACCCTATTTTCTATGTTAATTACCCCTAAACAAGTACGTGCCGGTAACGAATTTAATTGGGAGCCTATCATTGAAGTTGCTAAGCTGTTTATCGGGATTTTTATTACTATCGTCCCTGTACTTGCTATTTTACGAGCAGGTAGCCATGGTGCATTAGCCCCAATAGTATCACTAGTAACAAATGAACAAGGACAACCGATCAATAGCATGTATTTTTGGCTATCAGGTCTACTTTCAGGATTCTTAGATAATGCCCCCACTTATTTGGTCTTCTTTAATCTAGCTTCGGGCGATGCCACTATTTTAATGAATATATTAGAAAAAACCTTACTCGCTATTTCAATGGGTTCAGTTTTTATGGGAGCTCTTAGCTATATAGGTAATGCACCTAACCTTATGGTCAAAAGCATTGCAATTCAAAATAAAATTAACATGCCAAGCTTTTTTAGTTACATGAAATGGTCTGTATGTATTTTAATCCCAGTGTTTATCATTGATAATTTGGTGTTTTTTCTACTCTTTTAATTTAGGCTACTAACAAACTAAAATAACTGTGTAATATAGCGCAATTTTTTTGGAGTTGTTTAGATTACTGTAAACTTTACAAGTACTTCCTAAAGTTAAAAAAATTTACTTAAAGGCAACATATCAATTATCAAACTGATGTTATTGAATACTATTTAACAAATAATCGATTACATAAAAACCATTTGCTTGAATTTTATTCTATTTGTCGTTAGAATTGTAAAATAAACATTAAAAGGAATTCATTTACATAAAAATACAAATAATATTAAATGAAAGGATAAAGTGATGAAAGAATGCATAATGAATATTCTAGTTAATACTTTTCTAGCTAAATTTATTCAAAATAAGCAAGGCATAACGGTGGTTGAATATGCGGTTATTATAGCTGGAATCTCTGTAATCGTATTTACAATATTTAGAGGACAATCAGGTCCAATGCATGATATGTTTTATACTGTATTTTCATCAATACATAGCAAATTAGTTATTATAGTAAATCAGTAATTGAGGTTTGATCAAACTAAACGTCATGCTCTGCTAACTTATTTTTATGAAATAAATCTTTAAAATAAGAAAAGTGGTTGTTGACTGAATATAGATAGTTAATATGCATTTTAGTATCAATAATTATTATCGGTACTTTTTGATATTTTTGGTCTTTAAAAATGTCGACACCACCTATAAGTTACACAAAAAATATTATAAATTGTAAGAAAATATCAACTCCAAGGTTAGATTAAACTTGTGGCATTATATCATCAGTGCACTCACGATATGAGCAAGTAGACTCAGCAACTTGATCATGTTTATCATAGCAAAACTTAATCCCCCCAAGTATCAATATCAATACTATCGAGTTTTATGCTCTATTTAACAATTTTATTAAGCTCCGTTAATATCTCTTTTTATAAATGAATAGTATTCCTGCAAAAATACTGCTCTTAAATCCATTACTAAATCGATGTATTTCTTAGGGTGTTAAATGCTAATATGATTACTTATAACATGATAATATAACTATACTTGCTTAATGTAACTAAATCTAGCTTTTATGCTTCTAAATGCTATTAATACTGTCCTTAATTATTGGTAATGACCGCAGTTTAAGTAACAATAACGATAAAAGTTTTTAAACGATTGCTATTATTGAACAGAATTGGCAAAATTTATATATGTATATGTTCAATTATACAAATTATTGATTTAAGTTGGTTTTACACTTTGTCTATAAACCTTGGTATAATGTATTATTTATAACATAATTTTGAGAGTTATCTATGTTAAATCAGTTAAAAGCAATTATTCAGTATCTTCTTCCTAAACAGCTATTAACCGTTATTTTTGGTTGGTTGGCAAAAAAACAGTTAGGTAAAGTTACAACATGGATGATTATGCTTTTTTGTAAAGTGTATAAAGTGGATTTGAGCGAAGCAAAAATTAGTGATGTAAAAGAATTTAAAACCTTTAATGACTTTTTTGCTCGTGAATTAAATGAGGATGCACGGCCAATTGATACCACCGATAGTGCTGTTGTTATGCCTGCTGATGGTGTAATTAGTCAGTTTGGTACTATTCTTGATACACAGCTGTTACAAGCTAAAGGGCATTTTTATTCTTTAGAATCATTACTTGCCTGTCATCCTGATATGATCAACTTTTTTAGAAATGGTTTATATGCAACCACTTATTTATCTCCTAAAGATTATCACCGTTTTCATATGCCTTGTGATGGTATTTTGCGTGAGATGATTTATGTGCCTGGTTCGCTATTTTCAGTTAGCAAAGCTACAACCGAAAGTATACCTAATATTTTTGCTCGTAATGAACGTGTGATTTGTTTGTTTGAAACCGAATTAGGTCCAATGGCGCAAATTTTAGTTGGGGCAACTATTGTTGGTAGTATAGAAGTACAATGGGAAGGTATTGTTACCCCTCCACGAGAAGGAATAATGAAACGTTGGACTTATACCAACGGGATAAAATTAACTAAAGGACAAGATATAGGTTGCTTTAAGTTAGGTTCGACAGTAATTACACTGTTTGCCTCAAATTCGATTGAGTTTAATAACCACCTTAAAGTTGGTGATGTTACTCGCGTGGGTCAAAAATTAGCTGACAGGATATAGCTTTATGTGGATTCGTGGTGTTGTGTGCTTTGTTGTTGTGTTGTTTTCTTCACTGACTTTTGCCGAAGAAACCACACCAGTCATTAATGATGAAAATGATCTTTCGCTAGTTGTTCATCAGTTAAGTGATAAAAATGATGAACTCAGACAAAATATGGAGTTACAAAAAACACATCTAACTAGTATTGTTAATGAGCAAAACAATATCACGACACAAATTTCACATGTTCAAAATACACTGGCAACACTTGATGAACAAGGAGAATGGTTGAGTTTTTCGACCGCTTTGGGCGAAACCTTACGTCAACAGTTATTGCGTTTGCCAGAAAAACCTAAATCGCAAGCGCTTGATGCCGAAATCGCCGAGGCAAAAGCGCAACAACTTAATTATAGTAATATTTTAACATCTTTGGACAATTACCCAACTTTAACAAGCCCACTTAATAGCATCAAAGAAGCAACCCAATATCGTCGTTTAATTCGAGAACAGACCGAATTACTTAAGACTCTTATTTCGGGAACTGATACTACCATTCTAGAATTGACTAAACTAAAAATTGCCAATAAGCAATTAACCAATGCGATTGACGAAGTAAACGATGCTGCACACAGATATTTCTTCTGGGTAGCTGATGTGAATCCAATATCATTGAGTTATCCAATTGATTTAGCCAAAGATGTTGTGTATGTGATTTTTTCTGTCGATACCATTTCGCAACTTTATAAAGCTAGCATTGAAGTACTTAGTTCGCCAAAACCGTTATTTTTAATTATTTTGTCGTTGCTATTCGTGTTTGCACACTTTAAGATGCGCACGAAATATAATATTTTTCTCAATAAATCAGCTAGCCGTGTAGGAAAAGTTACACAAGATAGTTACTCTTTAACCTTAAAAGTAATTATATTTTCATTAATTATGGCATTACCTATCCCTATTTTGTGGGCAGTGTTTGGTTATGCTTTACAGATTAATTCAGATTATCCTGTCGCATTTGCCTTGGGTTATGGTGTGAATGCTGCTGCGCCTATTTTGTGGGTATTTATTATTTCAGCGCATTTTGCGTCAACTAATGGACTGTTTATTACCCATTTTGGTTGGTCTGGACTTAGCGTACGCTCAGCGATGAAATATTATCAACTTTCAGTTTGGCTGGTAATTCCACTAGTGATGATAGTAATGAGTTTTGATCAATATAATAATCATCAATTTGCAGCCACAATTGGTCGAACGTCGTTTATTTTGCTCTGCTTTGCTTTGGTGTTTATGACTAATTCTATCCATCGTGCTGGTGTTCCTCTTTATATTGATAAAAAAGGAGCTGGTGATAATTTATTAAGTCATATTTTGTGGTTTATTTTATTAAGTGCACCATGGCTAGCTATCATTGCGGCTTGTTTAGGTTATCTTTCGACAGCTCAAGTACTATTAGGACGTCTTGAGGCCTCTGTCATTATTTGGTTTGCTTTGTTAGTTATTTATTTTATGATTCGCCGTTGGATGTGGATCCAAAAACGTCGTATAGAATTTGAACGAACCAAGCAACGTCGCTTAGAACGTATGCAACGAGCCAAATCACATGAAGATGATCTCAATTCACTTAACGAAAGTGTTGATGAACCTGTTATCGATTTAGATGTCATCAGTGCGCAATCCTTACATTTAGTCAGATCGATTATTATGATGATTGCACTAATTAGTATGATTTTGCTATGGTCTGAACTGCATTCGGCCTTTGCCTTTATGAATAATATTAAACTTTGGGGAACCAGCGCCATTGTAAATGGAACTGAAATCGAACAATACATTACCCTTGGTGCAGTTTGTATTGCGATTTTAGTGATGACAATTACCGTTCAGTTGGTCAAAAATCTGCCCTCTTTGTTGGAGTTAGGCATTTTGCAACATTTAGATTTATCACCAGGAACAGGGTATGCTATTTCCACAGTTTCAAAATATATTACTTTGATGATAGGCTGTATGATTGCATTTTCGTTTATTGGTATCGACTGGTCTAAAATTCAATGGTTAATTGCCGCATTAGGTGTGGGGCTAGGTTTTGGTTTACAAGAGATCTTTGCTAATTTTATCTCTGGCTTAATCATTTTATTCGAAAAACCAGTACGTATTGGCGATACGGTGACAATTCGTGATTTGACAGGTAATATTACAAAAATTAATACCCGTGCAATTACCATCGTCGATTGGGATCGTAAAGAAATTGTGATGCCCAATAAAGCTTTCATTACCGAACAATTGGTGAACTGGTCATTGTCTGATTCGATCACTCGAATTGTATTAACTATTCCTGCTACCATCGATGCTGATAGTGATTTGGTTATCAAACTTTTACAACAAGCATCAGATGAATGTGAATATGTGCTTAACGATCCTGAACCTCAAGTATTTTTGGTGGATATCCAAGAAGGTATTCAGTTGTTTGAACTACGTGTTTTTGCTGCCGAGATGGGACACCGAATGTTACTGCGAAGTGCTATACATAAATTGATACTTGAAGCTTATCGTAAACATCATTTAACGCTACCATTCCCACCATTGCAAACCAATTTAGAAGCATTGGGACGCAAGAGTGGGCGTCGTAGTTATACCATCGGCACGCTTTAACCAAAAAGAGTTTCTAACCAAGGCACACCAAATGCTCCTGGCGCAAGCAATACAAAAGCCCAAACTGGTGCTGAAGCAATGTTTGCTAGGTTAAATTTGGTGGTTGGCATATGCATTGTGCCAGCAATTAAAGGGACTATGGCTCGTAGTGGTCCAAAAAATCGACCTATAAATACCCCTAACGTTCCATAACGCTGAAAAAATTGCTCAGCACGATAAACTAATTTAGGGTGCTTATTAAGCGGCCATGAAGCAATAACTTGTTGATGATAGTGTTTACCCAACCAATAAGACAGTAAATCTCCAAAAACAGCACCTGCCGAAGCGGCAATTAATACGGGTACAAATGATATTGCTCCTCCACCGATTAAAGCCCCTGCCCCTAATAAAATAGCCGTTGCAGGCACTAGAAGCGAGATAATCGCTAATGATTCACCAAATGCCAATAAAAATATAATGGGTAATGCCCAAACTTGGTGGTGCTCAATAAACTGCATGATAGTCTGTGTAATTTCTTGTAATGACATAGAGTTAGCTTATGAATTATCAATTGCTTATGGTGAACTATTTTATCATAATATTGCTTAATAAGTGCTGAGCACGCCATCTATTGATAAAATATTACACTGCGTTAACATTTTAGAATTATTAATGGTTAATCTTGTGCTGATAGCAGTCTTAATTATAACCAAATTAGCAAGAGGCAATTAATGACGATCGGTGTTAAATCAATTCCAGTACGTAAATTTAAAAACAGTAAGTTGCAACATTTTCAACCTGATATGTTAGCTATCGAAAAGCCAGTTGCTTTAATTTATAACGGAATTTCACATGTAGTGATGATGGCGACACCAAAAGATTTGGATTATTTTGCCATTGGTTTTTCGTTAACGGAAAATATTATTCATTCGGTTAATGATATTTATAGCATTGATGTTATTGATACCCCAAAAGGCATAGAAGTACACATTGAACTTTCGTCACGACGCTTTAGCGAGCTGAAAGAAAAACGACGTAATTTAGCTGGACGAACAGGATGCGGCATTTGTGGTACTGAGCAGATAGAGCAAGTCTACCAAGATATTCCTACTTTACCATTAATAAGTCAGATTGATTTAGCTGATTTTAGTGACAGCTTAAGCTATTTATCGCATGTTCAACAAGTCGGTAAACAAACTGGTTGCACGCACGCAGCTGTATGGCTAGATTTGAAAGGACAATTTATGGCAGGGTTTGAAGATATCGGCCGGCATGTCGCATTAGATAAACTACTTGGCTTTAGAGCTATGAAATTGTTAAATAACCCTGAGTATCAACACGGTGTGGTATTAGTATCAAGTCGTGCTAGCTATGAAATGGCACAAAAAACCGCCAATTGTGGCGTAGAATTTTTGTTAGCGGTTTCGGCAGCAACCTCAATGGCTGTCGATTTGGCTAAACAATGTCATTTAACTTTGTTAGGATTTTTTAGGGGCGATAAAGGTGTGATCTATTCTGGCGATGATCGTTTTATCTAAGAAAATCTTTTATATTATTCATTTTGGTGATTAAATTAATCTAAATTTAATATATTGAATAATAAAAATAAAAAATAAATTTTACTAATTCATTCTAAGATATACCAATTCACATCTTCCTTTATTAGACGAAGATCATCATAATATATGCCGAAAACAAAAATTATTTTGTTTTTTAATTATTTTATGGGATTTTACCCAATTAAACTAAGCAATAGGTTATCACTGTTTTATTATATTCACCTATTTTACTTTAGCTTAGCATTAATTTTTTTTGAAAGGATACTATCATGCATCAGACTTCAGATATTCAACAAGCCGTTAATTTTATTCAGAAACACACAAATAAAGAACCAACAATTGGGATTATTCTTGGTTCAGGTTTAGGACCTTTTGCCGACACTCTTGAAGATGCTGTTCATATTCCTTATGACACAATTCCACATTTCGCCAAATCAGCAGCCGTTGGCCACGCAAATGAATTAGTCATTGGCCAATGCGGAGACAAAACAGTTGTGGCAATGAAAGGGCGCTTTCACTATTACGAAGGTTTTTCGTTAGATCAAGTTACTTTCCCTGTTCGTGTGATGAAGATGCTTGGTGTTGAAAAATTAATTATCACTAATGCATGTGGTGCAGTCAATACGAGTTTTAAACCAGGCGATTTAATGTTGATTACCGATCATATTAATCTTACTGCCAACAATCCTCTTATTGGACCAAATAACCCTGATTTAGGTGTGCGCTTTTTAGATGTAAGTGAGGTTTATAATAAGCAATTGCGTTCAACAGTAATTGATGTAGCCAAAGAACTTAATCTTACCTTACAACAAGGTGTTTATGCTTTGTGGACAGGTCCAACTTATGAAACACCTGCCGAAATTAGAATGATTCGTGTTTTAGGTGCCGATGCAGTTGGCATGTCAACTGTACCCGAGGCAATTATCGCACACCATTCAGGCATTAAAACCATTGGAATTTCGTGTTTAACTAATATGGCTTGCGGAATTTTAGATCAACCATTAGGACACGAAGAAGTTATAGAGACAGCAGAAAGAGTTAAATCAACTTTTTTACAACTAATAACAAAAACGATTGCACGTTTCTAACCAATACTTTTTATTGGTAATTTTCTATAAAAAGTTCACTTTATTTTAGGAATAAACAATGAACATAAAGAATAGATTGAAAATAATGATGTTTTTCCAATATTTCATTTGGGGAAGTTGGTTAGCCACTTTTGGTGCTTATCTATTTAATACTTTACACTTTTCTGGTGTTGAAGTATCTATGATTTTTAGTACCAAAGGTTTAGCGGCATTAATTACACCATTTATTATTGGTATTATTGCCGATAAATTTTTGCAGGCTAAATATCTATATATGCTTTGTCATTCTGTTTGTGCCATTGCGCTTTTTTATGCTGCATCAGTTAATAATTCAGCTATTTTATTTTGGGTAATGTTAGGCAATGCGTTAGCTTTTATGCCAACTATTGCATTATCCAATTCTATTAGCTACCACTGTTTGGCTCAACATAACTTAGATTCGGTAACCGTTTTCCCTAAAATACGAGTATTTGGTACTGTTGGTTTTATTATTGCAATGTGGACAATTAGTTTATGCAAATTCGAGTTGAGTAATGCTCAACTCTATGTTGCATGCGCAGCATCCGCTATACTTGTTGTTTATAGTGCAACATTACCAAATATTACTGTATCTAAAAACCAAAAACAGTCTTGGGTTTCTTATTTAGGATTAGATGCTTTTGTATTATTCAAAAAACCCGTTATGGCTGTTTTTTTTCTTTTTGCTATGTTACTTGGTGCAATACTACAAATCACCAATACTTTTGGTGGCGCTTTCTTGCATGATTTTGGTAAAGTCTCAGAATTTAAAGATAGCTTGATTGTGCAATACCCAGCTATTTTATTATCGGTTTCACAAATGGCTGAAGTCGCATTTATCTTAACCATCCCATTTTTTCTCAAAAAATTTGGCATCAAAAAAGTCATAATGATAAGCTTAATTGCTTGGACTTTACGATTTGGTTTATTTGCATTTGGTGATCCAACACCTTTTGGTTTTGTGCTATTAATGCTTTCAATGATCGTTTACGGCTGTGCATTTGACTTTTTTAATATTTCAGGCTCTATTTTCATTGAAAAAGAAGTCAGTTCAAATATTCGAGCCAGCGCTCAAGGACTATTTATGACCATGGTTAATGGTATTGGTGCTTATTTTGGCTCCATTTTAAGTGGTTATGTTGTTGACATGTGTACACATGATGGTCTTAAAGATTGGCAAACAATTTGGCTAATTTTTGCTACATATGCACTTGTGTTAGGTATTGTTTTTTATTATTCATTTAATTATGACCATACTAAAAGTAAGTGTGCTGCATAATCACTTATCCGTTTAGATTAATAGATATTTGAAATATTAATTATCATTGTAATTTGATTAATTTATTAAAAAGACACTGGGGATGAATTGTATAATCCTTCCCCTAATGTCTTTTATTGTGTTTTTTAGCCGAAATTATCGGCAATGTTATTTTTTGTTACGAGATTTAGATATGAAAGATAAATTTTTAGGCGGTTTACTGGTTTTATTAGGTGCATGTAGCTTTGGCGTACTATCTTCTATCGTTAAGACGGCTTATCAAGACGGGTATAAATTAGGTGAAGTCACTGGTATCCAATGTTTTTTGGGAATGTTAATGTTATGGAGTATTCACTTTATTGTCAAAATAATACGCTCCCCAAAAGTATCTACATTAACGAATGCACAATTAGCAACTCCAACAAAAAAGCATACAAAATTGACAAAAAAATGGAAGGTCTGCGCTGTTGGTCTATTTCCTGGATTAGTCGGTATTTGTTATTACCAATGCGTACAACTAGTGCCTGCATCAATTGCAATTATTTTATTAATGCAATATTTGTGGATTAGCGTCTTTATTGATTTTATTTTTTTCAAAAACAAACCTAGTATTATTCAACTTTCAGCGATTATTGTAATTATCTTAGGTAGCTGCTTAGCAGCAGGTATTTTTAATCAAGATATTAGTTTAAATTTAGCTGGTTGTTTTTTTGGTTTTTTAGCAGCACTGATGTATTCACTCTTTATTAGTACTAGCAGCAATATTGGTAACGAATTACCTAAGCTTGAAAAAAGTGCGTGGATGATTACCGGCGCATGTATTGTTACTTTTTTGATATTTCCACCTTTATTTTTCTTCAAACTTGATATTAGCGACAAACTGTATCAGTTAGGATTTTTATTAGCATTGCTAGGTACTGTATTGCCTCCTTTTTTGTTTTCGGTAGGAATTCCAAAAATTGGAATTTCATTAAGTGCCATTTTGTCGGCAGCAGAACTGCCTGTAGCGGTCACTTGTTCATATTTTTATTTACGCGAATCGGTCCATTTTAATCAATGGATTGGAGTGGGTATTATTCTTTTGGCAATTGCTTTACCTAACTTAAAACATGTCAAAAAGAACAAACTTGAAAAATAGTTAGCTCATCTGACATTTTCGACTTAAAATGTAGGAAAACACCAATTTGTTTATATTTCACGGTTAAAATAATCCTCTAAAAACTCATAAGGTATTTTATTTAAAATCGCCTTATGTGGTTTAACTTTACTATTATAAAAGTGAGCAAATCACTTAAAATTTTGTTTGTATCTGTTGTATCACTAACTATTTGCTGATTATGCTGTATTTCTTTTAATTCCAATAAACAGCGTAAGGAAATCCTATATATTAAGTTGATTATTTATAATATCCAAAAGCATTGAAAACCCAACAATCATCACCATAATTATGATCGTCTTATAATTTGACCAATATTGCTAGTTTTTTACTAAAAAATAAATCATTCCGTGCTCTACACTATTTTAGATAGCTTTAATAGTTAAATATATTAAAACTTATTGTGATATATTGATCTACTTCGTTATGTATTTGTCTATAAAATTAGAAGTAAAATCTTTAACTAAAAGATGAAATCTAGCAATATTATTGAACTTTCCAAAATTAAATCTGTCTTAAAAAAGTGATTATTTTTAAATATGTTAAATAGTACCAGCTTGCTATTTAAAATAGGTAGTCATTCGCTTATTAAGTTTTTACTATTAAGTAATAATGTTTTACTGTATTGATAATATACCGTAATTAACCTTTAAATAAGGTTTATAAGTAAATAAGACTTTTCATTTTCTGATAGCAGTTGTTCTTAATAGTATTTTTTTATTTTAAGTACCTATGCTTTGAAACTTAATTTCATTAATTTAAATATTCATTATAACATAATGAATTATTTTGATTTTGTTGTTTGTTTTTATATTTAAGTATTATGTCAACCAAAAACTTTTTTACATAAAATTAACAGCCTATTTTCTTTATTAAGGTCTTGTTATCTTTTTATTTTAATTAAAAGGAAGTTACAAAAATGAAGATATTAAAAAAACCTTTATTTACCTTAGTGCATAGTAATAGCGCAATACCTGAACACAGAACGCTAGCTTATTTAGATCCCACATTAAATTATTATACCGATCATATCGACGAAATTATTGCTTTGCGTGTTAAAGAACTTAAATTGCATCATCCTGAATATAGAGAATGCCCCAATTGTGACAGAACCAATAACAAAAAGGGATTTTCTTTTGTTTTTCATGAAATATTTGAGTCAGAGCATCATAAAAAACAAATTGGCATGCTAAAAGACGAAATAGCTATTACAAAAGAATCAAATAAAATAAAGGAATTACTTGATTCCCGTATAAAAGAAATTGCTAATGTTTATCCTGAGTTACAATTTAACTTTAATGACATGCAGGTTTTACCAGCTAAAGTCAAAGAGTATCTTTTTGCACCGCCGTTAATATTAACTGAAGATCATGCAATTATGCTTTGGGATGATTAAATAAAGCTGTTAACAAAAAATCAATTGCCGTGATGTGCTATTGTAAAATTAAGCTGTTATGCTTACTATTATCGACCTAAATTATTAGATGTTCCAATAATTACTTTAATATTTAGCAAGATAGCAAAAAAAACATTACCCTGATTTTTTTCTAAATGTTTTCATCGTATTCAAAAGCTAGGCTATCAATGGATATCACAAACGTGTTTATCGGGAATATTGTTAATTAAAACTTAATGTTGGACTAATCCTCTAAAAACGCATAAGGTATTTCCTCTGAAATTACTTTATGCGATTTAATCGTATTATAGTAGTTAATAAATAGCTTAAGTTCTTGTTCTCTATCTTTTGAATAGCTAAATTGTAAGAATTACTCACCATGGATGGACATAACCTTTTACAGCTAAATTAATCTAAAGAGTTTATAGCAGAAGGGTTCAATCTACTATTTAAAACAAAATACTAAGTATTTTGTTTTAAATAATTATTTTTGAAGGTAAGGAATCAAGGTGTAACACAAGCCACTCTATAGTATTGATCCGAATGAAACCTACTGCCAACTATACCGACATTAGCTTCTACAACATAATTTTCTACAATGCCATTGTCCACTCGTTGGTCTGAAGTCCAATAATGCGCCAAATTAATGTTATCCCAATCGGGATCTCCTACCCTAAAAAACTCCCAATCACTGTCTTTATAGTAAAGCTGTGTCATACGTCCCCATTCGCTAAGTAATCCTCCCATCCAATAACCATTCACTTTATAACTAATTTTTCGTAAATAGCTTCCGTCTGTTATACCATTTTGCCAATTTGGCATACCATCATTTCTATTTGCATTGGTAAAATCAAGCACTTTGGGTATACGATACCCACCACCATTAAAGTTATTACAAAACGCTACGGCATTTTGATAACCGCCTGCACCGCCTTTTTTAGCTACATACCAACGCTCTAATCTAAAATTATACAATGGGTCATTGTTTTTATCGTGTAAATAAAATGTTGAAGGAATAAAAGAACCAGGATTACTCTCCTTAGGACCCGTTAAGTTAATTTTTACAAGCCCTGTAGGTAGCGTATTTTCAGCATTTAACGTTAATGTTACCCCTCCTGTCGAAATTGTTCGACCATTCGTATTAACGATATCTTGTGCTTTCATTCCTGCAACACTCAAGTAAAAAAATAAATTATGAGAGCCTGTGGTTGGAAAGTTTGCTCCAGGGTTCGCTGGATTATAGGCATAAAATCCTCTATATTTATTCCACTCGCCATTCGGATCGTTAAGAGAAGAAACTGCCCCATCGTAAGGTATATTATTTGAATGCCAATCATATTCTAAGTTAGGCATAGCATAACAAAATTGTGGTTTATCCATTTTGGGATAAAGATAATAGGTATGCCTATTTCCAGTAAATTTATCACTTTCAGAAGGAATACCATATTCTGTCTTAATGCTCACATCTTCCACTTCTAACGTCAATTGATAAGGTGCATCACAGCCATTTAATGCTTTATCTGAGTTATCTTTCACATAATTAGTAATATCTTGATCATATAAATTCTGCCATTTAATTTTTAATTTACTTGAATTGACACGATGAAGTGTATCGCCATCATCATCCTTCCAATAACCATTGTCAGCAATAACTTTATCTGCCAATACTTCTGGATAATCCCCATGAGGTACTAATGTCTTAATATCTGCAAAAGTGGCTAAAAGTTTATCTAACACTAATGGATTTTCCATACTTGAGCTATCATTTGATACAGTAATAATTTTGTTTCCGGGCAATGTTACTGATAATAAGGGACTAACTGAATCGGCATGAGTCGCACCGCCATCAAAGGTTAAATAAGGCGCAGTACCCTGAATGTAATTAGAAGTAGTAGCCGATAATGCCTGCGATTCTAAAGAGTACGGCAATAACAACAACGGCACTAATGCTAATGGGATTTTTGAAAATAATTTTGTGAATAATTTCGATAATAATTCGAGAGATAATTTCGATGATATAAATGAGTTTTGTGTAAAAACTCGTCGAATAGGATTATTTAATAAATTTAAGACATAGGTTTGCCAGTGCTTGTGCCTTGTGCCTTGTGCCAAAAATGATACTGCATTACGTTCCTCGTGTCAAGTAATATTTTGTTTTATTTTAATTTTTTTAATTGTTTGCTTATTTTCCTATAGCAATAAGAGTATAGCCGTTAGAAAAATAATTAGCTAGTTTTTTGGCAGGCTTTTTTGTAAAGAAATGTAAATAAATTTAAAGAAAAATAAAGATAGAAATGATTCAGTTATAAAAGTAGGTGAATTTTTTAATTAAAATATGATGTCAGATTTCAGGCATTTTAACCTTTGGTGGAATGATTAATATTGCTGATAACATCTAAAACACAAACACACCCAACAGCCCTGTTTGACGTGCTAGCTTTACTTCGTTATTGGTATATTTTGGCGCTCTGATAAGTCAAGCTTATTAATATTGTGGTGCTATAAGCGTGTTTTTACTCTAAAATCGCTCAGGTAGACTATTGATTTTATTGAAGTTTTTATTTTTATTTTTAAATAAAATCAAACACTTATAGGCTAGCTATTTTTTTATTACGTTGAATTTGGCTTTTTAATAAAAGCGCTTTTGTTATTTGATAATAGTTAGTTAATAATAACTTGTTAATAACAGCCAGTTAATAACAAAAGCGCAAGCTTTTAAGGCGTATCGGTCGGGGTGCTATTTTGGTTTTCTGCCATTAAAGCTCAAGGCTCACATACTTTGCCTGCTCAGCGCCCCAACTTGTGCTGGGGCTTTATTCTTTGTTATATTATCCTCTCAAGCACCGTAACCCCCTTCCGCGCCCTAAGGATTAAGAACTAAACGCTAAAAGCTAAGGTGCGGTGCAAAGGCCATAGAGGGAGGCAATGCCGTTGCCGTCGACGTAGCCGTGGAACGAGTAGACATTGAACTGGAAGATACCTGTAGCGTCGCTCGTCCAGTAGAAATAGGGGACGAAGCCCGCATCAGTGTAGCTGTGCACGGGGCCCCACTCCGCGAAAAAGCCAGCGCCTATGTGACGCTTGTAATGATTACCTGATGAACTAGGTGTGGCGCCTACTGCGCCTTGACAATGGCTTCCTGAACCCCAACCAGAACAAACTGCATTGGTTAAATCTCTTACCCGTGGCATTCGATAACCCAAACTATTACACCATGCTAACTGGTCACTATAAGTTTTAAATTGACTACCACGATTGACGAACCACTGCTTTAACACAAATCCATATTTTACTACCTCACCGCCATATATATCTCTACCCACTAACTCAAACGTCTGCGGTAACTGTGGCTTAGCAATTGGGCTAGGATTAGGATTGTCCCATTGATTTCTTGCCTCTGGACCTGTTAGCTTAACACGGGCGACAACTTGTCCCACGTTCCCAGAAGGAATCCACACATCATTAGCTACAACATTTGTCACTGTTGCAGTAATTCCCTCATGCGTGACTGGTTCCCATGTCAATTCTTCTATATCTCCAGTTATGAGTAAATCAAAATATAAACCATCCAGACCAGTGGTCGGGAAATTTAGGCTGTATGACTCAGGATTGATTGATTGTACTAAAAAGCCCTTCTTAGGATTCCATATGTCAGCTGGGCCTGCGAATTCGTCATGACCCCAAAATAGATTCGGCCTTGCATAATGGATAACTGATGACTCTGATAGCATTATTGCATCGCTACGATTACCCGCTCGAGCCTTTTTACCATTCGCCTGAACATTCCATGACGATGACAATAATAACAGTGCTAATACTAGCAAAGCTGTTTTAGGTGATTTGAGCGATAATTTCGAAGATATAAATAAGTTTTGTGTAAAAACTCGTCGAATAGGATTATTTGATAAATTTAAGACATAGGTTTGCCAGTGCTTGTGCCTTGTGCCTTGTGCCTAAAATGATAATGCATTACATTCCTCGTGTCAAGTAATATTTTGTTTTATTTGAATTTTTATAATTGTTCGCTTATTTAATAAGCTTGTTTTCCTACAGCGATAAAAGTATAACCATAAAAAAAATAGTTGGCTAGTTTTTTGGCGGACTTTTTTGTAAAGAAATGTAAATTTTAGAAAAAAACCGAGTTGTTTATACTTTATAGTTAAAATAATCCTCTAAAAACTCATAAGGTTCCTTTCCCGAAATCGCTTAAGATTTTGCATTCTATCTTTTAAATCGATAAATATTTGCTGATTATGTCATATCTCAATTCAAAGTTTGTATCACTTTTTCCACTTTGTCATTCGCTTGTGGATTAAGTGGCTTAGTAAATTTGTGATTGATTCGATGCTATTACACGCTCTAACATAACGTTCTGCTGGTTAAGGAAACAAAAAACTTCAACAAGGCATTCTTACACGCTATAAATGATTGAATAACTAACCATAAAGCATTTAACAAAATTAGTGACTGTTATTTTTTCTTTATAATATAAGCGCCATATCACTTATTTGTGATATGACGTTAATTTTGTTTTTATATATTTTTTGTTACAGTAGTTTTTTAAATTACTGTAAACACCACGAGATATTCCTATAATTATAGGAATATCTCCCTGTAAATTATTTTGAGTTTAAATCTGTTTTTATATCTAATTTTTAATTAATGACTGTTTCGGTTAGTGATTAACTATTGAAAGCACTTTCACCATGGCTATTAATATCCAGACCTTCTCTTTCATGTTCTTCTGATACTCTTAAGCCAACAATGATATCTGCAATTTTATAAGCAATATAAGCAACCACTGTAGTCCAAACTACGCAGGTAATAACACTCATCAATTGTATTCCTACTTGAGTTGCCATTGTAATGCCTTCGGCATAACCAATACCTCCTAACGATTCTGATGTAAATATACCAGTTAATATACAACCCACAATTCCACATACGCCGTGTACGCCAAATACATCACATGTATCATCAACTTTTAGAATTCTTTTGAGTGTTGATACTCCCCAGACACCAGCAAAACCACAAATAAGCCCTATTAACATAGCACCACCTACACCAACAAGACCTGCCGCAGGTGTTACACCAACTAATCCCGCTATCACTCCTGATGCCGAACCAAGGCAAGATGGTTTACCTCGTAAAAACCATTCTGCGAACGTCCATGCCAAAACCGCTGCTGCTGTTGCTGCAACAGTGTTAATAAAGGCTAAACCTGCGATTTCATCTGCATGCGTTGATGATCCTGCGTTAAAGCCAAACCAACCAATATAAAGAATAGCAGCTCCAAGGTAGACATAAGGTAAGTTAAATGGTTTTAGTGGTTCACGATTATAGCCTATACGATTTCTAATCAGATAAGCACCCACTAGTCCTGCAATCGCAGCATTAATATGTACTACCGTACCACCAGCAAAATCAAGTGCTCCTTCATCACCTAAAATTCCGCCTCCCCATACCATGTGCGCCATGGGAATATATGAAAATGTAAACCATAACACCATAAATATTAATACTGCTGAAAAACGAATTCGTTCAGCAAAAGCACCTGGAATTAAGCAACAAGTAATGCAAGCAAATGATCCTTGGAATGCTATCCAAATTAGCTCGTAAATCGATCCTGACACATCTGTAATACCTATCCCTGTTAATAGAAAATGGTTAAAGTTGCCATAAAACCAGTTCCCTTCACCAAAAGCAAGTGTATAACCGTAAACAATCCATAGCACCGCTATTAACGAAAAAGTTACTAGTACTTGTGTTAACATCGATAACACATTTTTAGAACGTAATAATCCACCATAAAACAAAGCAATCCCTGGCACCGACATAAAAAGTACTAGGGCGGTACAGATCATCATAAAGCCGTTATCCGCTTTATCAACTACAGCAGCTTCTTCGGCAAAAGCTGAACTTGAGAATAAAATAACTAAAAAGGGAATAATTTTTTTCAACATAATGATTTCCTTAACAATCAATTACAATGCCGAGTCATCGGTTTCACCAGTACGTATACGCACTACATGTTCAAGTGAAGTGACAAAAATCTTTCCATCACCAATTTTGCCCGTATATGCTGCTTTAGTAACTGTACTAATAACTTGGTCAAGTTCATCATCACGAATAGCTAAATCAATTTTAACTTTAGGTAGAAAATTGACATTATATTCTGCACCACGGTAAAGTTCGGCATGACCTTTTTGTCGTCCAAAACCTTTAACTTCGGTAACAGTTAATCCTGTAACACCTATATTGGATAAGGCTTCTCGAACTTCTTCTAATTTGAAAGGTTTTATAACTACAGTAACTAATTTCATCAATCGCTCCTAAAAATTGTGAGTTACAGATTAAATTATGCAAAGAGTGTGCCAAAAAAATTAACTTGAATTGAATTTGCTACTGCAACTTAATTTATAAAAATATAGCTATCATAAAATTAAAGTTCGGCTGTTTTGATTGGAAGGTTAAAACAAAAGATAACAAATAGTTAATTAGATTTATTATTTAACAGCGCACTAATATGGTGCCAATGCATATTAGTGGTGCTTAGCTGTTATAAAAATTACTTGGATTTAGAATGTTACCATTAACTTGCGATATTCGTCATAAGCAAAGTGATCTGTCATGCCACTAATATAATCCTGCAATAAGCGACATCGATAATAGAATTCCATACACGCAAAACTTTCTGCTTTATTTGAATTTAGTTTGTTAACTGCTTGTTTATAAGCGACACAATGTTTTGAGGATAATTTATGATATAAGCGAGTTTCAATAGGATAATTTTTGTGATGTTTATCCTCAACCAATTTCAAAAAGTCGTTGGTAGGCATATCAAGCAATGGGCTATAAATATCGAGCAATCCACTAATAATTCGGTACCCTTGAAGTTCAATATTTTCAACCGATTCATGATTAAATATATGTTCAAGTCCAACTGTTTTAAAAATATTAAGTAATTTATATTCTGCGCCATGATCTTCAAGTAAGGCATGATTAAATGAGCCGTGATAAATTTCTTCAATATTTTCAATAAAACGTTCAGCAGCATGTGGTACCAATTTGCCAATAGTGTTGACACGTAGGTACATAAAAAATTGATCAATGCCTATCGCATCAAATCCATTTTGATTTAGATTTTCATAAGGGCGATTGACAACAGTATCAAACAGATCACCTTTTTTAATCGGTCCCCATGCCTCTGCTAAGTAAGTATAAAGCTGTTTTACCGTTAGAATTTTCTTTTCAACCGCATCTTCTAGATCGGCAATGCAATATGAGATATCGTCGGCTGCTTCCATAATATAGGTAAATGGATAACGATGAAATGGTTTGATATCAAGCTGTTTAGATAGCGCTTCAATAAATGGTTCTTCTGATAAATAATAACCTGCTTTTTTCATTAAATATGAAAATTCTGGCAGTACCGGCTTAGACCAATAAGCTGGTTTAGAATATTTCATAATTGAAGCAATCTGAGAGTAAGTTAAATTGAGACGTAATATTGTATGCACTAAACGAATTGCTTGTGCATTACCTTCGAAACTTGATAAATCTTGGCGAATTTTAGTTTTAAGTTCTTTTATTTCTTCTTTATCACTAACATTTATTTCAAGAAATCGATAATCTGTTGCTCTGCCAAGACCCAAACGGAGAGTAAACCATTTATTAATGGCGGCCTCACCAAAATGACCAAATGGAGGATTACCAATATCATGCATTAAACAAGCCATTTCAACTAGGCTTTCAATCGCCATTATACAATTATCAAGCCCGTATTTTTTTAATTTTCCAGCATTGCCTAGGCGATTAACGATTTCTTTGACTATGTATCGCCCAACTTGTTGCACTTCCATAGAGTGAGTAAGTCTTGTTCTAACTACTGAGTTTCGTTCTAATGGAAAAACTTGCGTTTTTTGCTGTAGGCGACGAATAGCGGCTGAGTTTATGATGCGTCCACGATCACTTTCAAAACAGCGTACTATTGAGTACTCATCAGACAGAGCTTCACGCTGTTTGCTAGCATAACGCTGATAATTAATTTTTTGGTTAAAGTTGATCATGGTTTCATCCTTAATTTAATCACTCAAATTGTTTTAAGTTTTCAAATTGCTAATGTTTGTTTTGCCCATTCAATACTTTTTTGATAATCATTAGGTAATAACGGTATTAAATTCTCTAATGCTTTTAACAATTTGTTTGTTTGGTTATGGGTTAAATTTAAATGCCCTACTTTACGTCCAACTCTAACTTCTTTTTCATACCAATGAAGATGTACCAAATCAATTGATAACCAATTTAAATTTAATTCTGTGCCAATTAAGTTAACCATAACTGATGGCGTAAATACATCTGGCTTAGGCAAAGGAAGTCCCAATATAGCCCGAAGATGTAATTCAAATTGGCTAATTGAAGCTCCATTTTGCGTCCAATGACCACTATTATGTACCCGTGGAGCAAGTTCGTTGATCAGTAGTTCATTACCAACAATAAAGCATTCCATTGCCATTACGCCAATATAATTCAATTTATGCATAATAGCAGATAGCATTTGCTCCGCTTTTATTTGTAATGAATGAGATTCGTTAGGTTGTACAACACTTATTTTTAAGATGCCGTCTTGGTGGAAGTTATTGGTAAGGGGATAAAATACTGTTTCACCTTTTGCATTACGAGCGCCTATTAATGACATCTCTTTTTCGAAAGGGATAGCCTGTTCAACGATAGCTTGTTGATAGATATCATCAGGTACAGTTATTGGACCATTAATAGCAATTCGCCATTGACCTCGCCCATCATAACCGCCAGTTCTACGTTTAACAATTAATCGATCGCCAAGTTCAGTAAATAACGTTGACCAATCTTGAGGGTGATCAAGCGAAAACCATTTCGCTGTCGGTAAACCAAGTTCGTCAAGTAGCTGTTTTTGCGTTAAACGGTCGGCAATAATAGGAAAGACATCTCGATTAACAAAATGCGGATGCTTGGCTAAAATCTGTGTAAATGACGTATCGGACCATCGCTCAATTTCAGCTGTTATTACTGACTGTTGATATGGAATGGCGGTAGGATCTACATCTAATCCAACTGGATAAACTTTTATACCTATTGGTTCGCCTGCTTGCTTAAGCATTCGCCCTAATTGCCCGTTACCTAGTACACAAACAGATTGAAGTTTCATATTATGCATTCACTCTTGGATCTGGGTTATTTAGTACCTCATCAGTTTGAGTTAATCGCCATGTTGATAAACGTTGATATATTTCTTTATCATGTAGAGCTAGAATCTGTGCAGCAAGTAATGCCGCATTCGCTGCACCAGATTTACCTATTGCTAAAGTACCAACAGGAATACCTTTAGGCATTTGAACAATAGAATAGAGACTATCTACTCCACTTAATGCAGCACTTTGCACTGGAACACCTAATACAGGAATCAGCGTTTTAGCAGCTAACATACCTGGCAAATGAGCCGCACCACCAGCACCAGCTATGATTACATCAAAGCCTTTTTGTTTGGCATCTTCAGCAAAACAAAATAATTTATCAGGGGTACGGTGAGCAGAAACGATTTCAACATGATAAGGAATTGTTAACGCATCAAGGATGTCGGCTGCGTGTTGCATAGTAGTCCAATCGCTTTTGGAACCCATTACAATGGCAATTCTAGGTTGAGTATGCATGGCAAATGTATGAATAATTAAAATAAGATGTATGTGAAGTATACACTAAAATTTAATTAATGGGGATAGTAAGGATTTTATCTGTTAGCAATTAAAACACATGTTCCCAGAAAAATGAAGATGATAAACAAAGTAATACCGCCGAATAGTATCGGCGGTGAAGAAAGAGTTAGCCTTTTACTGCTGCCACGATTTTAATTTCTATCAAATATTCTTTTTTCATTAACCCAGCTTGCACTGTACAACGTACTGGTGCACTACCTTTAGCTACCCATTCGTCCCATGCTTTATTCATAGCGGCAAAGTCACTTTTATTAACTAAAAATAATGTTACATCTAATATACGTGATTTATCACTGTTAGCTCGAGCCAATATTTTGTCAATTTCAGATAATGCACTTTTGGTCTGTACATAAGCGTCATTTTCAAGATCAGCTGGAACACTTGTGTAATAAATAACGTTATTATGGATCACTGCTTCAGACCAGCGGTTATCTGGATCAATTCGTGTTATTGTCATCATATTTTCCTTGTTAGATGAGTTATTAAGATACTTTAATAAAATCAGCACGCAATTTTTTTATTTCATCACGCAGTACACCAGCTTTTTCAAATTCAAGATTCTTAGCCGCTTCGTACATCATTGCTTCAAGCTCTTTGACTCTTGCCTGCACTTCTTTAACTGAAACATACTGATAAGGTTTGCCTGGTTCAAATGCTTGTACTTTGGTTGTTGATTTTTTGGTACTTAAACCTGCCTCTAATACGTCTTTAATTTCTTTGCGTACTGATTTTGGTGTAATGCCGTGTGCTGTATTAAAGTCTTCCTGTTTTTTACGACGACGGGCAGTTTCATCAATCGTTTTTTGCATAGCAGGGGTTATTCTATCAGCATATAATATGGCTTTACCATTTACATTACGAGCTGCACGCCCTACGGTTTGAATTAGTGAACTTTCTGAACGTAAAAAACCTTCGCGATCAGCATCCAATATTGCTATTAGTGAGACTTCAGGTATATCTAAACCTTCTCGCAATAAGTTAATGCCCACAAGTACATCAACTTTACCTAAACGTAGGTCACGAATAATTTCCATACGTTCAACCGTATTGATGTCTGAATGCAAATATTTTACAGTTACATTATGTTCTGACAGATAATCAGTTAAGTTTTCTGCCATACGTTTAGTTAATGTGGTCACTAAAACACGCTCTTCGTTATTAATACGAATTTTGATTTCTGATAATAGATCATCAACCTGCGTTGCAACTGGTCGAACTTCGATAATAGGATCTAATAAACCTGTAGGTCTAACTACTTGTTCAATAATTTCATTACCTGATTTTTCAATTTCGTATTTAGCTGGTGTTGCTGACACATAAATCGTTTGTGGCATGATGTTTTCAAATTCAGCAAATTTTAGCGGTCGATTGTCTAGTGCTGATGGCAAACGAAAGCCATATTCAACCAGATTAAGTTTACGTGAACGGTCACCATTATACATTGCCCCTAATTGTGGAATAGCCACGTGAGATTCGTCAATAAACAGTAATCCATCAGGTGGCAAATAATCAAATAAGGTTGCTGGCGGATCGCCTGGATTACGCTGAGCTAAAAAGCGTGAATAGTTTTCAATCCCAGAGCAATACCCCAATTCGGTCATCATTTCGATATCAAATAATGTCCGCTGAGTTAAACGTTGCTCCTCTAATAGACGATTATTGTCTAACAATACTTTTTGACGCTCTTTAAGTTCCTGCTTTATTTGGGCAATAGCGTTTTCCATAATGTTTCTTGGTGTGACGTAGTGCGTTTTTGGATAAATTGTTATCCGCGATACTTCATTTATGCTATTACCTGTAAGCGGATCAAACATAACAATTCGATCGACTTCATCATCAAATAACTCAACGCGCACAGCAAGATCGTCTGAATCAGCTGGAAAAATATCTATAACATCTCCTCGAACACGAAATGTACCACGACTAAAACCTATTTCATTACGAGTGTATTGCAATTCAGCTAATCGAGTTAAGATTGAACGCTGATCGGTTATGGTGCCTTTTGTTAGGTGTAATATCATCGACATATAGGTTTCTGGTGCTCCTAAACCATAAATTGCCGACACCGAAGCAACAATTACAACATCACGTCGTTCTAGTAGTGATTTAGTGGCAGAAAGACGCATTTGTTCTATATGTTCATTAATTGATGCATCTTTTTCAATAAATGTATCGGTTGACGGTACATAAGATTCAGGTTGATAGTAATCATAATAAGATACGAAGTATTCAACCGCATTTTCAGGGAAAAAGGCTTTCATTTCGCCATATAGCTGAGCGGCTAATGTTTTATTTGGTGCTAAAATAATTGTAGGGCGATTATGTTTAGCAATAACATTTGCCATGGTAAATGTTTTACCTGATCCAGTTACGCCTAATAGTGTTTGATGCGCAATCCCATCATCAAGATTTTGATTAATCCTTTTTATTGCTTCTGGCTGATCACCCGCTGGCTTAAATTCGGAACATAATTTAAATTTTTTCATTACATCGCAACCTAATATTTTACCTATTAATAAAAATTATCCCCAAAAGGACTTGACCTTTTAAAATTTACTATTTTTTGTTCAATTAACATTTTCATTTATAAAAAAGACAACTAATTTATAACTTGATTTACGATAACATGTTGATATAAAACAAAAAAATATTTCATGATTAAGTTACAATCAAATTAAGAAAAATCCTGATAGTTACTGAGGTTAGCGCTTTTTTCAATAAAATACTCACAGAGTTATCCACAGGCAACGGGGATAACTTTATAAATATAGTCTTTATAAACTTTTTTCAATTATCAAGATAAAATTTCAAAAAAAAATCCCTTTTATTTTAATGTTTATTCCTATCTTTAACACTAATTTTGATAGTTTTAACTAATCATTCGATTTATCTGTTCGATTTGATATTGATAGCTATGATCCAAGTTTTGGATGAAAGTCAATCGGTGAGTGATGCATTTTGGCGCATCTTCTGCGTGATGAGACACGAATAGCAACTGCGTGTACCCTTCACTAATTAAACGATCTATCCAACGTTTTACTAATTCTCGATTAAGATGATCGAGCCCTTGCAATGGTTCATCTAAAATAAGCAGTGTCGGATGTTTAACCAACGCTCTGGCAATCAATACTAATCTTTGTTGTCCCCAAGAAAGCGATTGAAAGGGTTTATCCGCCTGCGTTTGTAACCCTAGTAATTGTAGCCATTCATCAGCCAATTTAGCTTGTTTATCACTGGTAGCTTGGTAGACACCAATCGAATCAAAATAGCCTGACAATAACACAGTTTTAACGCTAGAACTAACTCGATAAGCCAAATGTAAGCTGCTACTAACATAACCAATATGGCGTTTAATATCCCAAATCGTTTCACCCGAACCTCGTTTACGACCAAATAAAGTGAGATCATTGCTATACCCTTGCGGATGATCGCCAGTTATTAAACTTAATAACGTTGATTTACCTGCGCCATTAGGTCCAACTATTTGCCAATTTTGTTTGGCTTTTACTCGCCAAGTTAATCCATTAATGATTGCTTTATCATCATAATATACATAACCATTATTTAATATGACTCGATCTAATTGATCCGCTAATTGAGTTGGTGGTTCGTCGGCTTCTGGTAATGGCATATTGGAAATATTTTCCAAATCAGCTAATTGCTTAACAGTTGTATCGTTTAATATTGTATCTTTTGTATCAATTTTCAATAGTTGGCAGTCGGCTAGTATGCCAATATTTTCAATAAATGTAGGAATTTCATTAAATCGATTTAAAACAAGGACAATTGTGATACCTTGCTTAGCAAGATCTGCTAGTATTTCGGCTAAGTTTTCACGTGATGTCACATCTAAGCCATCAAAAGGCTCATCTAATATCAGAAAATCAGGTTGCTGCATCAAAACTCGACAGATTAAGGCTTTGCGTGTTTCACCAGTTGAAAGGTATTTAAAGCGTTTCGTTAATAGGTGTTCAATTCCAAATTGTGTTGCTAATTTTTGGCAAAGTACTTGATTAAAATTATTTTCTTGTATAATTTGCTGAGTGGTTAATCCTGTATCGTTTTCACCTTCGCTTAGCATATCTGTATTATTGCGTTTCCATTCATCATCAATTAGTTTTTGTAGCTGTTCAAACGATATGTGTGCTATGGAGTTAAATTGATTAATTACTTTGCCTGATAATAATGTTTGCTCACCAGCCAATGCTTTAACTAGTATAGATTTACCGCTGCCATTACGCCCCACAAATGCAACATTACTGCCTTGATTTATTGTAAGTGATTCAATGGTAAAAACTAGGTAGTCACTAATTTTAAAATGTGCGTTTTCTATTTGTAGCATGATAACCTCATATTGCTAAACTAATGTCGCAACAATAATATTTTGTGGATTAATAAATAGTTTTGATTGTTTGCCTGTAGCTAAGGCCGACTTTTTTACTTCACTGGCTAATTTGTTAGCATAAAGCACTATGCCAGAAGATAGTGTAAAAGCAATTTCACTCCAATTGCCATCAGTAGTTATTTTTTCAACGGTAACCGACAAACAGTTTTCGTTCTCGATTTCATTTTTTAATTCAATTAATGGAGCTTTAATTAACAGCAATACTGTTTTGTCCGTACTCAACTTTAGCCGTTCAATACTTGATTGAGTAATGTAAACTTTTAACTCAGTTTGATTATCACTAAGTAGCACTGTAATAAAACCAGCGACATCGTTTGTTTGAATCTGCTTAACCGTACCATATAATTGATTTCGTGCACTAGTTTGTAATGATAGTCTAGCTGTTGCTTTTAAAATATCATCTAAAGGTACTTTGTCATCATTTAGTATGTTAAAAGCATTTTGTTGTAGTTGAGTTAATAGATCATAGAGTTGAATAAATCTTACTGCATAAGCACTCAGTTTAGTGCCTCCTCCATTTTTACCACCAATTGCAGTAATTAAAAAAGGTTTAGGTGCTAATTTATTTATATCATTAATGGCATCCCAAGCGGTTTTATAACTAATACCAATTTGCTTGGCAGCCTGACTTAATGACCCCGTCTGTTCAATTGCTTTTAATAACGCAATACGCCTTGGATCAGTAAATAACTGCTGTTTTATATTTAACGTTAATAAAATTTCAGGAGAAAACATATTTAACACCATGAAGAACCGACTAATCAATTTGGAAGAGATAATAGTGGTTATTGTAGACCCTTTTTGGCATTCCTTCAAAACTTGGTAAAAATTTTGTTGATTGTCATATCGTATCAGCTTAAATGAATTTTAATTGTACTTTATATATAAATTCTGCTAGCATCGATATGTTATATTTTATATAGCGGTTATTTAATAATTTACCAAATAACTTAATAAATCATAATAATCAATTAGATAAATAATATTAACAGTTAAAATTAACTCAATTTTATTGTGAGGAACAAAATGAAAAAAATTATTGGAATTATCTTAATGATGGCAATAACTTTTTCAGTTTCAGCTGCTGAAAAAATGACTATATTTGCCGCTGCCTCATTGACTAATGCTATGCAAGATATCGCTGCAGCTTATAAAACAGAACATAAAGATGCAAATATTGTATTCTCATTTGCTTCATCATCAGTATTAGCTAAACAGATTGAACAAGGTGCACCTGCGGATATATTTATGTCAGCTGATCAAAAGTGGATGACTTATCTTATTGAGCATAATTTAACTAAAAATAAACACGATTTATTAAAAAATACATTGGTGCTTATTGCTCCTCAAAATTCACATTTAGAGAATGTTTCAATTAATAAAAATACCAATTGGGAAATTATTTTACCTAAAGGTGAAAGAATAGCTATTGGTGATCCTGATCATGTACCAGCAGGAATGTATGCAAAAGAATCATTAACTAATTTAGGGGTATTTAATAAATTATCGCCACAATTTGCCCCAGCGAGCAATGTAAGAGACGCTTTGGTACTAGTTGAGCGTAATGAAGCTACGCTTGGTATTGTATATAGTACCGATGCAAAAATAAGCAATAAAGTAAAAATAATTGGATCCTTTCCTGAAGATACATTTAAGTCTATCGAATATCCCATCACTTTGTTAAATCCGAAAGCAACTGATTTTTATCAATATTTAAATTCACCACAAGCTAAAGTTATTTTTGAAAAATATGGATTTATAACAAAGTAATTTAATAAGTAAATAATTTTATAAAACTATGTTATTAACTGAATTTGAATGGCAAACCTTGCTACTTAGTGTAAAGATAGCCGCCACAGCAATTGGTTTTAGTTTGCCAATAGGAATTTTAACCGCTTGGATATTGGCACGCTGTCAATTTTTTGGTAAATCGCTATTTGATAGCATCGTACATCTTCCTCTTGTTTTACCACCAGTTGTTTTAGGTTATTTGTTGTTAATAACCATGGGACGACGTAGCGTTATTGGCGAGTGGTTGAGTAGCCATTTAAATATTAGTTTTAGCTTTAATTGGCAAGGTGCAGCTTTAGCTTCGGCAGTAGTTGCATTTCCATTAATGGTGCGTTCAATTCGTTTAGCCATTGAATCAATTGATACACGCCTTGAAAACGTTGCTCGGACTCTTGGAGCCCATAAGTGGCGAGTTTTTATAACTATTACTTTACCATTAGCCTTTCCTGGTATTCTTATGGGAATTGTATTGGGTTTTGCCCGTTGCTTAGGGGAATTTGGTGCAACAATCACTTTTGTGTCAAATATTCAAGATGAAACTCGCACCTTACCATTAGCAATGTATACGTTGTTACAAATTCCCAATGGTGAACAAGGTGCATTGCGACTGTGTATTATTTCGATTGTGTTATCACTAATCGCACTTTTTTTATCCGAATTGTTAAATCGATGGCATAAAAAGAAGTTAGCAGGATAATCAATATGTTAAAAATAGATGTTCGCAAACAACTTGCTTCGTTTTCGTTCCAATTCAATCATGAAATAGCCTGCCAAGGGGTTACTGCTATTTTAGGCGTTTCTGGCTCAGGAAAATCCACACTAGTAAACCTTGTTAATGGATTAATTAAACCTGATCAAGGCCAAATCCAGTTGAATGGCTTACCACTAGTTGATTGCGATAAACACCTTTTTGTTACTCCTGAAAATCGGCATATTGGTACCGTTTTTCAAGATGCATTACTTTTCCCTCATTATAAAGTTATTAAAAATCTGATTTATGGTGCTAAAAATTTCAAGCAATCAAGATTTGATGAAATAGTTAATGTACTTAATGTCCGACCATTATTAAATCGTTATCCTGCTATGTTATCTGGTGGAGAAAAACAGCGAGTAGCAATTGGTCGAGCACTATTAACCAACCCTTTACTACTATTAATGGACGAACCGCTTTCAGCTCTAGATATGCCAAGAAAAAAAGAATTGTTAACTTATATTAATAAATTAACTAATGAGCTAAATATACCCATTATTTATGTAACACATAATATTAATGAAGTTAAACAAATAGCCGATAATGTTGCAATTTTAGATCAAGGCAAGCTGATTGAGTTTGGTAAGACCGAACATGTTTTACAAAGTGACTATTTAAAAGAATGGTTATAAAGTTCTAAAGTATTACTATTTTCCGCTTGTTTAATATATGTCACGCCATCATGCCAAGCACCAAGCACCGCACGAGTTGCAGTGTTGCCTTCAATTTGAAAATGATGTACAGCAGGTTTATGTGTATGACCGTGCACCATAATATCTGCATTATGTTTAACCATCATTTCAATAACTGCTTGCTGATTCACATCCATGATATTTTCAGATTTGAGTTGATTATGTTGACTACTTTTTTTTCGTAACTTAGCTGCAATTTTCAACCGAATAAAAAGCGGTAAAAATAAAAATAATTTTTGAAGCCATTTATTATGCATAACTTTTCGGAAATTTTGATATTGATGGTCGTCAATACACAGTAAATCACCATGTAAAAAAATGATGTTTTTTCCTTGATTAGAAAGGCAATTAATCTCAGGCAGTAAGGTCATTTCGCATTGTTGTGCATACTTTTTTCCCAATAAAAAATCACGATTACCATGGACGAAATATTTTCTTATATTACGTTTTGATAAGGCTTGTAAAGCCTGCGCAATTTGATAATGTAAGTTTGTTTTTACATCATCCCCAACCCAGTAATCAAAAAGGTCGCCTAGAATATAAAGCTCGCAGTTGTCGGGCAAAGTATCCAAAAAAGACAAAAAGCCTGCGGTTATATTAATATAACCTGAAGCAGGCTCATTATCTGCTAAATGGATATCAGCAATAAAATAACGAACAGGATTATTCAACCGTGACACTCGTAATAATAACATCTTCAACAGGAACATCAGAATGCATACCACTGCGCCCTGTTTTAACAGCTTTTATTTTATCAACCACATCAAGCCCATCAACAACTTGTGCAAAAACACAATAGCCATAACCATTAATGTCCGCAGAGCGAAAGTTGAGATAATCATTATCAACCACGTTGATAAAAAATTGCGCAGTTGCCGAATGAGGATCTGATGTACGTGCCATTGCTAAAGTACCACGTTCATTTTTTAGACCGTTATTTGCTTCGTTTTTAATTGGTGATTTTGTCTTTTTTTGGTTCATTCCTGGTTCAAAACCACCACCTTGAATCATGAAATTATTAATAACTCGATGAAATATTGTGTTGTTATAAAAGCCTTCTTTGCAATATTCAACAAAATTTTTAACAGTCTCTGGCGCCTTATCATCAAAAGTTTTGATTTTAATATCACCTAAATTAGTGTGAAATATGATCATTGCATAATCCTTTTTTTAATATATATCTTTTGAATAAAATTTAGTAAATCTTAATTAATATAAATTATTTACCAAATTTTTCACATGCTTCTAGTGTATTGCTCATTAACATAGCAACAGTCATTGGACCAACACCACCAGGAACAGGTGTGATCCATCCAGCTCTTTTAACAGCAACATCAAACTCTACATCACCTGCAAGTTTACCATCTGGCAAACGATTGATACCAACATCAATGACGATTGCACCTGGCTTTATCCACTCACCCTTAACATAATTAGCAATGCCTACTCCCGCAACGACAATATCCGCATTGCTAACATGTTTTGCTAAATCAATAGTACGACTATGGGTAATGGTTGTTGTGCAACCTAATAATAATAACTCTAATGCCATTGGACGACCCACAATGCTTGATGCTCCTACAACGGTAGCATTTAAACCTGACAGATTTATGCCGGTGGATTCTAGCATTTTGACTACGCCATAAGGAGTACATGGTCGCAAGATTGGATCACGCTGTAGCAAGTGTCCAATATTATATGGGTGAAAACCATCAACATCTTTACTTGGATCAATACGTTCAAGAACCTTTGTTTTATCAATATTATCAGGTAAAGGCAGTTGTACTAAAATACCATGCACATCTAAACGTTGATTTAGTTCATCAATTAATGCTAATAATTCATCGGTGGTCGTCGAGGTAAAGTCATAAGCAAATGAAACAAAACCAACATCATCACAAGCCTTTTGCTTATTTTTAACATAGATTTTTGATGCAGGGTCTGAACCGACTTGAATTACAGCTAATCCTGGGACTGATAGTCCTTTTTCAATACGCATTTTGACTTTATTAGCAATTTCAGTTCGTATTTGTTGTGCTAATACTTTCCCATCAATTATATGTGCAGTCATAAGCTTCCGTTTAACTATCTTATTAGAGGTATCATTTTCGCAAAAGTTTTTATTAATGTCTATTTAGTTATGAATTGATTGATTAAGTTGATTCAATATTTGTTTGTATTGAGCATCAATATCTGTAATAACTGAACAAATATGAGCATCAAAAGCTTTTAATTTAGGTTTTTGAGCCTTCCATTCATTTTTAGAAATTTGTTTAATTGCTCCATAATTTTTAAAAAATTCGAAATGCAAAATACTTCCGCCCACAACATTATAAAAAATGCGTTGACCAATATCTTCTCCATCTTTTTTGATATTATTAAAATGTCGGTAAGAAAATCGCGTATTACCATTTTCAGTAATAATTGATGCATGTAACAACTTGACTAAACGTTTATATAATTTGTTTAACTCGCTTTTTAGCTCATTATCATCGCCCAATTGATTTTTTATTGCTTTTTCAAAAGTTTCTTTAACTTCAGTTAAAAGGCTTAATGATTGTTGTTCTAGTAGCGGTAACTGTTGACGTAAATCTTGCTGAAATTGAATCAGTTCTTTTTGTAATGATGGATTAAGTGATATCGTTTCTTTATTTAAAATGACATTACCATTTGGCATGATAATTAAATCATTTTTTTTATCAAAAATATGTACACTTTCTCTATTTATCGTAATGTCATAACTGGGCTTAATCCCACACTCTTTTTTAGCAGCAAATACGGTGATAGGTAACAACAAAGCAATCAATATCAATTTTTTTAACATATTCATATCCAGCTAGTTAATTCATGAATGATTATAACGTCTACCTGAAAATAAACATAATAAAGTTGAACTTATGTTGTGATTGGAAAAACAAACAAGTCAAGATTAGCACAAGCTATTTTTGAATGATTTTTACAGAAATAGAACTATCTTTTTGTCTGAAAGTTAAAAGGTTGTTAAATTATGTTTATATTAGGTGTTTAGTTTTTTGATATCAAGTTTAATGAAGTATTAAGTGATAAATTTAAAAAATGCTAGCTTTCTGAATAATAATTCTAAATTATGAAAAAATAAGCAAATAGATTTAACTTTTCAAACATAAAACCAGATTAGCTTTTCAAGCCCAATATCAATAGGTATAATCTATTTAATCAACTATATTTAACAACTTTTTTTTAATTTAAAGTAACGTATAGTATCTATTTGTGAAACAATTTATTCGAGGTAAAAATGTATACTGTAATTTTTGGTCGTCAAGGTTGTCCTTATTGTGTTCGAGCTAAAGAACTAGCAGAAAAACTTTCTCAAGAGCGTGATGATTTTTCTTATCGTTATGTTGATATTAATGCAGAAGGCATTACTAAAGAGGATCTGTCTAAAAGTGTAGGTAAACCTGTTGAAACAGTACCTCAAATCTTTATTGATGAAAAACCAATCGGTGGTTGTACCGATTTTGAAGCTTATGCAAAAGAGCATTTAGGCTTATTTAAAGAATAATGTAAACGAGTGAATTAAATTCAAGCCACCGTTTGGTGGCTTTTTAATGTTTACTTGTTATTAACGACCTGGTAGTTTTTTCCAAGTGACCTCGTTACGTAAATAAGTTGGTTCTACTTGCTCAACATTAACTACTTCATTCTTTAACCATTTATTCTTAGCAAGAACGACTAGATCCTGTGCGTGAGGTAATAAGATATCACTCTGTCTTATTCCTTTAATCATATCTGGATAAGTTTGCCAACCAGTGCCAGCACAATAACTATCATTACCTATATTTTCCACTTTTTCTATTACTTTTTCAGGTGCAATAACACATTCTGAAATAACTGTTTGCCATTGATTATTGCTGTAAGAGTATTGTCCTAAATAGACTTCACCCATTCTGGCATCAATTGTAGCAATGACTTTTGTGGCTTTTTGTGTTCGATATACACCTTGAGCCAAGGTCATCAACGTTGAAACTCCTATCATTGGTTTGTCAATGCCTAATGCTAAACCTTGTGCAACACCAATGCCAATTCTAACGCCAGTAAAACTACCAGGCCCTTGCCCAAAGGCTATGGCATCAACTTGAGCAAGTGAACAATCTGATAGTACAAGAAGTTTATCCACCATTGGTAATATTTGCTTAGTATGATCGCGTGCTGATATGATGAAATCATGAGTGATTTCATTACGGTAAAGTAAAGCTACCGAACATGCTTCTGTTGAGGTATCAATAGCTAAGATAGTACTCATTTCTTTTCCAAAATATTTAATTTTATAAGTTAGTTTTAGATAATAAAAAATTAATAACTTTATTTACATCTCGTGTTCTTGGCGATGGAGGTAAACTATTAATAAAGGTTGCACCGTAAGGTCTCATAACCAAGCGATTGTCACAAATAATAATTGCTCCGCGGTCATTATGATGGCGAATTAATCGACCTACACCTTGTTTTAAGGTAATAACAGCTTCAGGTAATTGCACATCATTAAATGCATCTCCACCTTGCATTTGGCAATCTTCCATACGAGCTTTTATTAAAGGATCGTCTGGAGATGTAAATGGTAATTTATCTATAATAACACAAGATAAGGTATCGCCCCGAACATCAATACCTTCCCAAAAACTACTGGTAGCAATTAATAAGGCGTTTCCGCTATGTATAAATTGCTCAAGTAATTTTACTTTGCTTGTTTCACCTTGTACTAATACTGGTAATTTGGTGAGTTCTTTAAACTGTTTTGCTAAAGCATTCATCATGGCATAAGAAGTACATAGGAAGAAACAACGTCCATTGTTTGCTTCAATAACTGGCAATAATATATCGACCAATTTTTCAGCATTACCTTGTTCATTAGGAGAAGGAATATAACGCGGAACACACATGACAGTTTGATTTAAATAATCAAATGGGCTTTCTAAAATAAGGGACTCGGCATTTGTAAGACCAAGGCGCTTAGTAAAATAATCTAATTTATTATCAACAGACAAGGTTGCCGAGGTAAAAATCCAACTACCTTTACGTTCTGCTAATAGTTCAGAAAATTTATCGGCCACTGATAATGGCGTTATCGCAAAAACAAAATAATTATAAGTACATTCATACCAATAACTAAATCCTGTTACATATGTTTCACTTAATTTTTTTAATAAGCTGATGTATTGATTTACTCGTTCAAAGCAGTTATCTAATGCTGTAGATCGCCCTATTGCCAACATTAAAACCTCACGACAAAAATCTAATGCATCAAAAAGATAAGATAACTCTTTTTTTATTGCTTGCTGTTTGAATAACACTCGCAAATTACCTTTAGGTGGTTGCTGATTAATTGCAATACGCAAATCTTGAACACTTTTTTGCAATTTATCTGCACACTGCTGTAGCTGAGACATATCTTTTACTTCAGTACGATAGCTAAGCGTTATCTCTTTTGCAAGTTCTAGTAGCTGACGACTAGTTAACTGTTGTCCAAAATAGTGACAAGCCAGATCTGGTAACTGATGGGCTTCGTCAAAAATCATTACATCAGCCTTAGGAATAAGCTCACCAAAACCTGTATCTTTTACCACAACATCGGCTAAAAATAGATGGTGATTAACAACCACAATATCCGCATTTAAAGCACGCTTACGAGCCTTAACAACATAACAATCATTATAATGTTCGCAGTCACTTCCAAGACAGCTTTCGTTTGTACTGGTTAATACTGGCCAAATTGGGTTTTCTTCCGTAACAGTTATACATTTGCTAATATCTCCATCTTTGGTTTTAATTGACCAATTTTTGACACGAACTAAATCAACACGTAAATTTTTATCAAGATCTCCGGCAGCTGCATATTGATTATACAATCGTTCTAAACAAAGATAATTCGACCTACCTTTAAGAAGAGATATTTTGCCAGTGTAATTTAATGCTTTTTTGATAATAGGCAGATCTTTACTAAAAAGTTGATCTTGTAGATTCTTGGACCCCGTGGAAAGTATTACTTTCTTTTCACTACGTAAAGCGGGTACTAAATAAGCGAATGTTTTACCTGTTCCAGTTCCAGCCTCAACAACAAGAGACTGTTGCTTATTTATTGACTCTGAGACTTTACTTGCCATGTTTCGTTGTGGCTCTCTTGCCACAAATCCATCAATAGCTTTAGCCAATAAACCATTCTCAGAAAAATCATCAATCACTTAAAATATACCTAATAAAAAATAAATTCAAAATATTAATAAAATTAGAAAATTAATTTTGGAATTAAACAATGTTATGAAAACAATATCTCTATAATTTAAATAAAGATTTATTGTTGTAACAGAATTGGATCATGAATAACCTTAAAATCATTAATAATATAACAATAACTAAGCAAAAAAGATATATAAGAACATTGACATTTTAACAATGTTGAATAACAAAAAATGTATAAATATAATTATTTAGTCAAAAATTTTACTTTCAAATATATTAAATAATGTTTTATTGATAGCAAATATTTCTTTTCTTTAAACATCAATCGAGAATAAGCTCGGATTGAAGATGTTTTCTTTCGGCTATATAAAGGTAAAGCATTATTTCTCCATGGAGACTTTTCCAAATAATAATCAAATAATCTTGAACGATAAGGCTGATGCCATGGTTTATTTTTAGTTATGTAATGAATTAAAACAGTATCATCTGGAACATTAGAATCCTCATTACCATTTATTGATAGCGCCAATAATTTATTATATTTTTTTTCTAATATAATTCTTCTTTCACCTACAGAAATATTTAATACATCTTGATCAGGATAATGATATTTATCACCATTATTTAATAACTTTAATGTCTTAGAAGTAATGCATTCCTGACACCAAAGAGGTATGTTAATTAACATCACGCCAGAATTAAAATATGTTCCATATGTTATGTTATATTTAGCACACTGAGACTGTTGCATATAGGGTTCATCAGCAACAGCAGCAACAATTGCAGAATGTAAATTAACTTCATTAATAAAATTTAATTTTTTAAGGCAAAGTGTATCACTATCAATATAAAGCAATCTTTCAGCTATATCTTTTAAAATTATTGGAGCTATTAACCGAACACAAGCTGATATAGGGAATTGTTCAGTATTTTTTTGATCAATTTTAAACTCATCATTAATAACATATTCAGTTATTGAAGCATTATCAGAGTTGATTGTTGCAAATTTTTTTCTATTTTCTTCCGAGACATTGTGAGTAAAAATATGAAAATGAATCTGATTATTTTTATTATTTTCAATAACTGAAACAATATCTACACCTGCTGATAGAGCATAGTTATCATCAAAACACAAAAGAATATGTAATACATGTTCATTATTCAAAAAAACACATGATAATAATTCATTTTTTTGGTTAATAAATTTTTCAACATTAATCACGACATTATTCCTTAACGTCTTTTGAACGCTTTATGTTTCAAATAAAGTAGATAATACTTCAATGCAGAAAAATATTTATGCTGACTAGCAAGTAATTTAGCATATCTTCTGGTGGTTGACGGGGCATTTTCATTAGCTAGCAATAATTTATCATTTGCCCAACAAGAAGACTCTATATAATGTTGATAAAGAGGCGTCAAATATAGTTTATACCAAGGTTTATTACCAGTGACATAATGAATAATCACAACATCATTACCAATAAGATTATCTTCTTTTCCACCCGCAGTTAGCGCAGTAAGATAATTAAAGCGTCTAGGTAAGAATACTGTTTTACCTTGCATTAAAATATTTAGGACATCTTGATCTGCAAATTTATAAACTTTACCACTGTTAATCATCGCAAAAGCTTTTTCAGTAAGGTTATTTTGCACCCACATATCTGTATTAATATATATCATTCCAGCATTAAAGTATTCATCATAAGGAATATTACAGCTAGCACACTGTTTTTCTTGGATTTTTTCCAAATCAGGGACAACCGCTGAATATTTATCAGTTAAATCAATATTAATTAATTCATTAAGGTTACTTGTACACAGTACATCACAATCTAAATATAAAACTCGAGAAGTTACTTTATTTAGTATCTGTGGCACAACAAATCGTAAGCAAGTTGAAGCAGAAACATGTAAAACTAAAGTATCTGGATTAATTGAAAAATTATCACTAATTTCATAACAAATTATGGTAATATTTTCTTTATTTAATTGATTAAATCTTATAATTTTCTCGCTAGATACATTATTGGCAAATAAATGGAATACAAGATTTTTATCTGAATTATTCAAAATTACTGAAGACATAGCAATACCTGCTGGCATTGCATAGTTATCATCAAAACAAAATGCTATATGTATGGTATCTAAAGCCACTATTGTATTATTAAATAAAGTAGTAGTTTTACTAATAAAAAGTTTCTCTTTCATCTTATTATGCTAAGTTTTTAGTTTTGGTTTAATATAATTAGATTATTGTAACATATGTTAAAATAAACCATGAAATGATAATCAATTTTATATTGACATATGAATTTAGTAATGACATAAATAATGTAAATTTTTTCAAATAAAACTCGGCATGAAAAACAATATTATACACATAGCATATTGCACCGATTCTAATTATCTTGAACATGTATCAGTATCCATTCAATCAATTATTTTAAATAATTTAAATGAAAAACTACAATTTCATGTTTTCTTATATAATGCAAAAAAAGACGATATAGAAAGATTAAAAGAGACTTCTAAATCAATTGTTACTTACGAAATTAAGCAAACTGATCTTGATAGATATCGGCATAAATTTACAACTAACCATATTAATAAATCAACATTTATTCGATTAATGGTTCCCAGATTATTATCGGATAATGTAGAAAAATTACTATATCTTGATGCAGACGTGTTATGTTTTTCAAATATATCAGCTATAAGCGATATTTATATTGATAATTTTGTTTGTGCAGTTGGCCTAGATTCGATAAAAGAAGAAACCAATGCAAACTCATCAAGATTAAAATTAACTTCTAATGACTATTTTAATGCTGGAGTACTTTATATTAATATACCAAATTGGATAAAGCTTAATATTGAAGAAAAAACTAACGAAATTTTATTTAAAAATAACTCGTTAAAATATGCAGATCAAGATGCTCTAAATATTACATTACAGAATCATATAAAAATAATTGATTCTAAATGGAACTATTTATTTACTTGGATGACAGAGCAACAAAAAGAAGAATTTTTTTATAATAAAGAAAATTTACCCTACTTTGTTCATTTTACTGGACCAAGAAAAATGTGGTACGAAGAACATAATGGTCTAGCCCAAGATCTATATAACTTTTACAAACATTTTACTCCATGGGCGAATAATTCTTTAAAATCATATAAAAATAAAATGAGAACTGTTGATTTTAGAGTTTATGCTACACAATGTTTTAAAAAAGGGTCAATTATTAAAGGATTTAAATTTTACTCCACTTATTTACTAAAAAAATTCTTTTGCAATTAGATTATAGATAATGATTAAAGGCGGTATTTAATGTTTAAAATCAAAAATCTAAATCTTTTTGTTTTAACTAAACAAAAAGTTCTTATTACTTTATATTTTACAATTATTTTTATTGCATACAATAAAATAAATATAAATAATTTAACTAATATTAGTTATACATTATTAATTTATTTATTTTTTCTAGTAATTTTCCCTAAAACAAAATGGATAAGATTACCTATATTTGGAATCTTCAATTTCATTTTAGCAA